>NZ_JBHUYG010000050.1:0-30019 GCF_042668795.1 Pedococcus sp. NPDC057267
GGTCGGGTCCCCCGGCATCTCCGGCTCAGAAGCCGAGCTCGCGCGCCCCGGTCGTCGAGGAGTCCCGCAGGAACTGCGCGCACCGCTGCTCCTCGTCGGTCTCGCCGATCGCTCCGGCCGCCCGCGACAGGGCGGCGAGCGCACGCAGGAAGCCGCGGTTCGGCTCGTGCTCCCACGGCACGGGACCCTGCCCGCGCCAGCCGTTCCGGCGCAGGGAGTCCAGCGCACGGTGGTAGCCGGTGCGGGCGTACGCATAGCCCTCGACCGTGCGGCCGTCGGCCAGGGCGTCCTCTGCGAGGGTCGCCCAGGCGAGCGAGGACGTCGGGTGCGCCGCGGCGACCTGGTCGGCCGCGACGCCCTGCTCGAGCTGAGCCGCCGCCGGGTCCTGCGGCAGGCGGGTCTCGGGGATGCCCAGCAGGTTGTGGCCCTCGGTCACCGGTGCGTCCCTGCCGAGCGGAGGTTCTCGCAGGCCTCGACGACGCGGGCGGCCATGCCGGCCTCGGCCTCCTTGCCCCAGGCGCGCGGGTCGTACTGCTTCTTGTTGCCGACCTCGCCGTCGATCTTGAAGACCCCCTGGTAGTTGGTGAGCATGTAGCCGGCCACCGGGCGGGTGAAGGCGTACTGGGTGTCGGTGTCGATGTTCATCTTCACCACGCCGTAGTCGACGGCGGCGGAGATCTCCTCGGCGGTGGAGCCGGAGCCGCCGTGGAAGACGAGGTGGAACGGCTTCTCGTCCGGTGTGCCGAACTCCTGGTGCACCGCGTCCTGCGCCGCCTTGAGCACCTCGGGCCGCAGCTTGACGTTGCCCGGCTTGTAGACGCCGTGAACGTTCCCGAAGGTGAGCGCCGTCATGTAGTAGCCGTTCTCGCCGGTGCCGAGCGCCCGCGCGGTGGCGATGGCGTCCTCCGGCGTCGAGTACAGCTTGTCGTTGATCTCGTTGGCGACGCCGTCCTCCTCGCCGCCGACGACGCCGACCTCGATCTCGAGGACGACCTTGGCGGCCGCGCACAGGTCGAGCAGCTCGCGCGCGATGGAGAGGTTCTCCTCCAGCGGCACGGCCGAGCCGTCCCACATGTGCGACTGGAACCACGGGGTGCCGCCGGCCCTGACCCGCTCGGTCGAGGCTGCCAGCAGCGGCCGGACGAAGCCGTCGAGCTTGTCCTTCGGGCAGTGGTCGGTGTGCAGGGCGATGTTGACGTCGTAGTTCTTCGCGACCTCGTGGGCGTAGGCCGCGAGCGCCAGCGAGCCGGTCACCATGTCCTTGACCGTGGGGCCGGAGAGGTACTCGGCGCCGCCCGTGGAGACCTGGACGATGCCGTCGCTGCCGGCCTCGGCGAACCCGCGGATGGCGGCGTTGAGCGTCTGCGAGGACGAGATGTTGATGGCCGGGTACGCGAAGGAGCCAGCCTTCGCGCGGTCCAGCATGTCGGCATACACCTCGGGGGTGGCGATGGGCATGGGGTCTCCTTCGAGCCATCGGTGGACGTCGTCGTCGCACCGATCCTTCCACGTCCGCGGGCGCCGCGGGCACCCGCCGTCTCAGGTGGCCAGCGCGTCCCGGCGGCGGACGAGCAGGGCCCGCTCGGCGTCGTTGCCGCAGCGCTCGATCGCGAGCGCGTATGCCGCGCGGGCGCCGTCGGCGTCGCCGGCGCGCGAGAGCAGCTCGGCCCGCACGGCGGCGAGCCGGTGGCCGTGGGCGAGCTCGTCGTCGAGGCCGTCGAGGGCGACGAGCCCGGCCTGCGGCCCGTGGGCCTCCGCCACCGCGACGGCGCGGGCGAGGCGGGCGCTGGGGCCCGGGGCGAGCTCGAGCAGCTGGTCGTAGTGCGCCACGACGCGCTCCCAGTCGGTGTGCCCCGCGGTCGGCGCGGTGGCGTGCTCGGCCGCGATCCGGGCCTGCACGGCATACCCGGCGGCCTGCACGGTGATCGGTCCGGTGAGGTGCGGCGAGGCGAGCAGTGCGAGCGCCTCCTCGACCTCGTCGCGGTGCCAGCGGGTCCGGTCCTGGTCGGGCAGCAGCACGATCTGCCCGGCCGCGTCGACGCGCGCGTCGCGGCGGGAGTGCTGGAGCAGCATGAGCGCGAGCAGCGCCACGAGGACGGGCTCGCCCGGCCGCAGGGCCAGGACGACCCGCACCAGCCGGATCGCCTCGCCGGCGAGCTCGGTGCGGACCGCGTCGGGCCCGCTGCCCGGGGCGTACCCGGCGGTGAACGCGAGGTACGCGGTCTGGGCGACCACGTCGAGCCGCTCGGGCAGCTCGGCGGCGGACGGCACGGTGAACGGGATGCCGGCAGCGACGATCTTCTTCTTGGCCCGGGTGATCCGGGCGGCCATGGTCGCCTCGGGCACGAGGAAGAGCCGCGCGACGTCGGCGGTGCCCACGCCGAGGACGAGCCGCAGGGTGAGGGCACTGGCACCCGCCGGGTCCAGCGCCGGGTGCGTGCACAGCAGCACCAGTCGGAGCAGGTCGTCCTCGACGAGGTCGCCGGGGTCCGCGCGCACGGCGCCGACCCGCTCGGCCTCGCGCTCGGACTCCACGACGAGCAGCGGCACCTTGCGCTGCGCCATCGCCTCGCCGCGCAGCCGGTCCAGCACGCGGCGACGCGCGGTGGTGTGCAGCCACCCGGCGGGGTTGTCCGGCACGCCGTCCCGGGGCCAGCGCCGCGCGGCGGCCTCGACCGCGTCGGCCAGCGCGTCCTCGACCAGGTCGAGCCGACGGAAGCGCGCGAGGAGCAGGGACACCAGGCGTCCCCACTCCTCGCGCACGACCTCGGCGAGGACCTCGGCGGTCCCGTCGGGTGCCGACCCGGCCGGGGTCACGGGCGCCGGCCGTTCACGACGGGTCGTACCCCTCGACCTGCACGGTCGGCCGGACCTCCACGGTGTAGGCGCGCGGCAGCAGCCTGGCGGCCGCGATCGCGGTGTCGAGGTCCGGCAGCTCGACGTCGTAGTAGCCGCCCACCTGCTCGGCCAGCTCGACGAACGGCCCGTCGGTCACCCTCGCCGTGCCGTCGTCGGCGTGGCGCACCGTCGTCGCCAGGTCGGCGTCGCACAGCGCGGCACTGGAGACCCGGCGGCCGTGCTCGTCGACGTACCGCTCGAACGCGTGGTGGGCGTCGAAGTACTCCTGGCGGACCTGCTCCGACGCCTCCTCCCACTCCCCGGGCCGGTACGCCAGGAGGACGACGTACCTCACGGCCGGCTCACGACGGCCGGTCCTCGGGGGTGACGACCCTGCGCACCTCGATGCCGTCGCCGACGGCCGCGATGATCTGGCAGCAGTCCAGCAGGTCGTCGAGGTCGTCGGTGCGCACCTGGTAGAAGCCGCCGACCTGCTCGGTGACCTCGGCGAACGGGCCCTCCGTGACCGGTCCACCCCCCGGCGGGATGCGCCGGCCCTCGCTCGTGGCGTGGAGCTCGGCACCCCCGGTGATGGTGTGCCCGCGCCTGCCCAGCTCCTCGGCGAACCGGGCGTACTCGGCATACCCGGCCTTGCGCTTCTCGACGTCCATGGTGGTCCACCAGCGGTCGGCGTCCCCCACGATCAGCACGACGTACTCGCCCATGCCGTCCTCCTCACGTGCCCACGGTCGGGCGGATCTCGATGGCCGGGTGGAACGGCGTGGCGAGCAGCCGGCCGCACACGCGCGCCAGGTCCTCGACGTCGTCGGTCTCGACCAGGTAGTAGCCGCCGACCTGCTCGGCGCTCTCGGCGTAGGGGCCGTCGGTCAGGGTGACGTCGTCGAGGGCGCTGCCCCGCACGACGCGGGCCTGCGACGACGGGGTGAGCTGCGCGCCGTCGACCCGCTTGTGGCCGCGGCGCTCGAGCAGCTCGACGAACTCGTTGTGGGCCGTGTGCAGGTCCTGCTTCTCCTGCTCGGTGGCGGTGGCGTACCGGCCCTCGGGGCTCGGCAGCAGCACGAGGTACTGGGTCATGGCTGGTTCCTCTCATCGGTGGAGTGCGTGCACCCTGGTGACGGACGGGCACCGCCCGGATCGACAGCCGGCTGGGAGAAGTTCTGCCCGGCCACCTCCTGGCCGAAGACGTGCCGGCGGACCCACGCGTGCATGGCGACGGCCGCGGCGGCGCCCGCGTTGATCGAGCGGGTCGAGCCGAACTGCTCGATGTGCAGCACCTGCGTGCACGCCGCACGCACCTCCTCGCTGAGCCCCGGACCCTCCTGCCCGAAGACGAGGACGCAGTGCCGGGGCAGGTTCGCCGTCTCCAGCGGCAGCGAGCCGGGCAGGTTGTCGATGCCGACGAGCGGTATGCCGGTGGGCCGGCCCCCGCCGTCCGGTGGCCCCGCGGTGGCGGCCCAGGCCACGAGGTCGGCGACGGTCGGGTGGTGCAGCTCGTGCTGGTAGCGGTCGGTGACCATGGCTCCGCGGCGGTTCCAGCGACGGCGGCCGACGATGTGGAACGCCTTGGCGCCGAACGCGTTCGCGGTCCGGACCACCGAGCCGATGTTGAAGTCGTGGCCCCAGTTCTCGATGGCGACGTGGAAGTCGTGCCGCCGGCTGTCGAGGTCGGCGACGATCGCGTCGTGCCGCCAGTAGCGGTACCGGTCGACCACGTTGCGGCGGTCGCCGTCGCGCAGCAGGTCCGCGTCCCAGTGGTCGCCCTGCGGCCACGGGCCCTTCCACGGGCCGACGCCGACGGCGTCCTCCCGCGGCGGCTGCCCAGCTCGGGCGTGCTCCCGCTGCGGCTCCCCCCGCCCGGTGTCCTCGCCGCTGTGCTCGCCCACGGGCCCACCCTAGGTCCGGGGGGGCCGGGTGGGTGCGGTCGTCGGCGGGCGCTGCCACCATGCCGGGATGGCCCCCACGTCCCGTCCGCGGCTCGGTGTCGCCTTCGTCCCGAGCCTGCCGCCCGAGGCGCTGCCCGACCTCGCCCGGGCCGCCGACGAGCACCTCGACGACCTGTGGGTCTGGGAGGACTGCTTCAAGCAGAGCGGCGTCGCGTCCGCGGCGACGGCCCTCGCCCTGACCGGCCGCGTGCGGGTGGGGCTCGGCCTCATGCCCGCGCCGCTGCGCAACGTCGCCCTGGCCGCGATGGAGGTCGCCACCCTGGCCCGGCTCTTCCCCGGGCGGTTCGTGCCCGGTGTCGGCCACGGGGTCCAGGAGTGGATGGGGCAGGCCGGGTCCCGGGTGGCCTCCCCGATGACCCTGCTCGCGGAGTACACCGGGGCCCTCGTGCGCCTGCTCGCGGGAGAGGAGGTGACGGCCGGGGGTCGCTACGTCCGGCTCGACCGGGTGCGGCTCGACTGGCCGCCGACGACGCCCGTGACGGTGATGAGCGGCGGCCACGGCCCCGGCCGGCCGGCTCGTCGACGGCATCCTGCTCGCCGGTGGGCTCGGCGACGAGGACCTGCGCTCGGCGGTCGAGACGGTCCGCGGTGCGCGGCCGGCCGGCGCGCCGGCCCCCGAGGTCGTCCACACCCTCATGGCCGACACCGGTCCGGGCGCGGACGAGCGGGTGGCCGCCGACCTGGCCGCGTGGGGCCTGGGGCCGACCGGCGGCCGGGCCGTCGTGGGCGATGCCGCCACGGTCGCGGAGGCGATCGCTCGGTGCGCGGGGCTCGGCGCGACCACGGTGGTCCTGCAGCCGACCGCAGGCACCGACGCCGCCGCGTTCGTCGGCTGGGTCGGCCGCGAGGTGCGGCCGCTGCTCGGCTGAAAACCCTTTGCCGACGGCGGCGTTCGCCTGCTGCCATGGAGGACGAACACCCGACCCCCAGAACGGAGAACCCGATGCGCGCTGCTTCCACGTCCCGCCAGGTACCCACCTACCGAATGGATGTGAAGGCAGTTGCGCACGTTGACCGTCGGGGTCGTCGCGCATGTTGACGCGGGCAAGACCAGCCTGACCGAGCGGATCCTCTACGAGGCCGGGGTCCTCGACCACCTCGGGAGCGTCGACACGGGCGACACGCAGACCGACTCGCTCGACCTCGAGCGCCGCCGCGGGATCACGATCCGCTCCTCGGTCGCCTCGTTCGAGTGGGACGACACCCTCGTCAACCTCCTGGACACCCCGGGCCACTCCGACTTCGTGGCCGAGGTCGAGCGCGCCCTCGCTGTGCTCGACGCCGCCGTGCTCGTCGTGTCCGCGGTCGAGGGGGTGCAGGCGCAGACGCTCGTGCTGATGCGGGCCCTGCAGCGGCTGCGGCTGCCCGCGCTGCTCTTCGTCAACAAGCTCGACCGCGCGGGCGCCGACCCCGACCGGGTGCTTGCCCAGGTCGCGGAGCGCCTCACGTCCGGCGCCGTGCCCCTCGGCGTGGCGGAGGCGCCGGGAGGCCGCGACGCGGCATACGAGCCGTTCCCCCTGTCCGCGGCGGAGCGAGCCGACCTGCGCACCCGTACCCGCGCGGGCGACGTCCACCCCGTCGTGTTCGGGTCGGCGATCACCGGTGTCGGTGTGCGCGCGCTGCTGGACGCCGTGAACGACCTCGTCGCCGACGATGCCGTCGACCCGTGCAGGGAACCGGCGGGCGTGGTCTTCAAGCTGGAGCGCACGCCGACCGGCCAGCGGCGCACCCTGGTGCGGATGACCGGCGGCACCCTGCGAGTCCGCGACCGGCTCACCCTGACCGGTGGTGGCGGCGTGGGTGGCGGGGGCGTGGGTGGTGGCAGCACGGACACCGGCGCGGGCCACGGCGCGGGCAGCGCCGGGGAGCGGGTCACGGGCATCGAGGTCTTCGGGCCCGGTGGCCCGCGGCCGGCCGACGCTGTCGACGCCGGCCGCATCGCCGTGCTGCGGGGCCCGATGGGCGCGCGGGTCGGGGACACGTTCGGCCCGCGCAGGCACCGTGGGTCTGCCGTCGAGCTGGCCCGGCCGAGCCTCGAGACCGTCGTCGACCCGGTCGACCCCCGTGACCGGGGGCGCCTGTTCACCGCGCTCACCGAGCTCGCCGAGCAGGACCCGCTCATCGACCTGCGGCTCGACGACGGGCGCGGCGAGGTCGCCGTGTCCCTCTACGGGGAGGTGCAGAAGGAGGTCATCGCGACGTTCCTGGCGCAGGACCACGGCGTGCTCGCGTCGTTCCGGCCGACGACGCCGGTGTGCGTCGAGCGGGTGCTGGGCCCCGGGTCCGCCCACCGGCTGATCGACGTGGCGCCCAACCCCTTCCTGGCCACGGTCGGGCTGCGGGTCGAGCCGGCCGAGGTCGGCAGCGGCGTGGACCTGGGGCTCGAGGTCGAGCTCGGCTCGATGCCGCCGGCGTTCTTCACGGCGGTGCGCGCGAGGGGGTGCGGGCCACCCTGGCCGAGTCCGTCCACGGCTGGGCTGTCCCGGACTGCCGGGTGGTCATGACGCACTCCGGCTACTACCCGAGGCAGAGCGCGATGCACGCGACGTTCGACAAGGCGATGTCGAGCACGGCGGCCGACTTCCGGAGCCTGGCGCGGCTCGTGCTCGCCGAGGCGCTGGTCCGCGCCGGGACCGTGGTGTGCGTGCCGGTCCACCGGTTCGAGCTGGAGGTGCCGCAGGACCTGCTCGGCGCCGTGCTCTCGGAGCTGCCACGCCACCGCGCGGTGCCGCTCACGACCCGGGTCGCCAGTTCGTCCTCGACGGCGCCCGCGGTGCTGACGGGCCACGTCCCCGCGGAGGAGGTGCACGGCCTGCAGCAGCGGCTCCCCCACCTGGCGCGGGGCGAGGGCGCGCTCACGGCCGTGCTCGACCACTTCGGGCCGGTCGTGGGGCCGCCGCCGGAGCGCCGGCGCGCACAGCCGGACCCGTTCGCCCAGATCCGCGACTGGAGCCGGGTCTCTCGCGCCTGGCCGGCCGGGTGAGCTGCCATCGACCCTGCGTGCTGAGGAACCTCCCAGCCGGCTCACAGCCGCGGATTCGAGCAGGACCGGCAACACCGCATACCCTTGACGGGTGATGGCTCCCTCGCTCGGCCCCAACTGGATGGACCCGCAGTGGCTCCTCGGGCAGTTCGGCGCGCAGTTCTTCTGGGTCGGCGCGGCGATCGTCTTCGTCGAGTGCGGGCTGCTCTTCCCGATCCTCCCCGGCGACTCGCTGCTCTTCGCAGTGGGCCTGTTCATCGCCGAGGGCTCGATCAAGCTCAACATCGGGCTGGCCTGCCTCGCGCTCAGCCTCGTCGCCTTCGCCGGCAACGTCGTCGGGTACGAGATCGGCCGGGGGGTGGGAGCACCGCTCTACCAGCGCGACGGCCGCATCCTGAAGAAGAAGTACTTCGACGACACGCACGCGTTCTTCGAGAAGTACGGCGCCAAGGCCCTGGTCATCGGCCGGTTCGTTCCGGTCGTGCGCACGTTCATCACCGTGGTGGCCGGAGTCGGCCGGATGGAGCGCCGCCACTTCTTCGTGTGGTCGGCCGTCGGTGCCGTGCTGTGGGCCACGAGCGTGACCCTGCTCGGCTACTTCCTGGGCAACGCGTTCCCGTTCCTCAAGGACCACCTCGAGGCCGCGATCTTCGCGATCGTGCTCGTCTCGGTCATCCCGATGGCGGTCGAGATCATCCGCGCACGCCGCGGCCGGACCGCGAGCGAGGACATCCTGGACGAGACCGGCGAGGCCGTGCGCGACCTGCGCGACCAGGCCTACTGAGCCTCCCGGCGCCGCCCCCCGCGGCGGCCCCGGTCCCCGTAGGGCGGGTCCCGGCCGAATCCCCGGGGTCTCGTCGGTGCCGGGTCAGAGCTCGATGAGGCCGGCCCGGTATGCCGCCGTGACAGCCGCCGTGCGGTCGGTCACCCCGAGCTTCTCGAACGACCGCAGCAGGTGCGTCTTCACGGTGGCCTCGCCGATGTGCAGCTCCCGCCCCACCTCGGAGTTCGACAGCCCGCGTGCCACGCACTGCAGGACCTGCGTCTCGCGGTCGGTGAGCGCGGGGCCTGCGGGCGACCGCATCCGGTGGGCCAGCCGCGCCACGACCGGAGGGGCGAGGACCGTCTCGCCGCGGGCGGCGCGGCGGATGGCGTCGGCCAGGGTGTCGCGCGGCGCGTCCTTGAGCAGGTAGCCGTTGGCGCCAGCCTCGACCGCGCGGACGATGTCGGCGTCGGTGTCGTAGGTCGTGAGCACGAGCACCGCGGGGCCGTCATCGTCGGCGCGCAGCCGGGCCGTGGCCTCGGCCCCGTCGACACCCGGCATCCGCAGGTCCATGAGCACCACGTCGGGGCGGTGCCGCCTGGCCTGGGCGACCGCCTCCTCCCCGTCGGCGGCCTCGGCCACGACCTCGACGTCGTCCAGGTCGGACAGCATCGCCACCAGCCCCATCCGCACGACGGGGTGGTCGTCGACCACGAGCAGCCGCAGGGTCATCGGGGCACCTCCACCCGCACCCGCGAGCCGCCGCCCGGCGTGCTGTCGACCTCGAACCGGCCGCCCACCTCCGCGGCGCGGGCGGTCGCGCCGTCGAGGCCGTACCCCGAGCGGTCCTGCCCGCTGTCGAACCCGACCCCGTCGTCGGTGACCTCGAGCGACACGGGCTCCCCCTCGGCATACCGCAGGCGCACCTCGAAGGACCCGGCGCGGGAGTGGCGGCGCACGTTGGCCAGGCTCTCCTGCGCGCTGCGCAGCAGGACGACCTCGGAGTTGGCGGGGAGCACCTCGGGGACGCCGTCGACGACGAGGCGCCCGGTCATGCCGCTGCCGTCGGCGACCGCGTCGACCAGGCGCTGCAGGGCCTCGGCCAGGGTGCGCGACTGCAGGTGGCCGGGCGTCGTCTCGGCCACGATGAGCCGCGCCTCGGCGAGGTTCTCCGCGGCGGTCTGCTCGATGACCCGCAGCCGCTGGCGCACGACGTCGAGGTCGCCGCGCTCGAGGGCGGACTGCGTCGCCCGGGTGAGGGTCACGACCGAGGTGAAGCCCTGGGCGAGGGTGTCGTGGATCTCCCGCGAGATGCGCTCGCGCTCGGCCGCGACGCCCTGGGCGCGCTCGACGGCGGCCAGCTCGTCCTGGGTGCGGCGCAGCTCGTCGATGGTCCGGGCGCGGGTGTCGGCCTCGCGGATGATGCGGTCGATGAACAGGCCGAGGGTGAGCGAGAGCACGAGCATGATCGCCGTGCTGATCGCGATGCCGACGAGCTCGTCCCCGGTGCGCGGTCCCTGCCACAGCCGGGCGAGGCCGATGCCGACGACGGCCAGGACGACCGCCGTCGCGGCCCGGTTGCGGGGCAGGCTCGCCCACGTCTGCGGGAACAGCCCGAAGGTGAGGATCCACGCGGTCCCGGAGCCGTCGAGCGCCATGAGCGCGACCATGAGGACCCAGGCGACCGTCACGTAGGTGAGGGCCGCGCGCGACTGCTGCTCACCGAGCCCGCGACGCCCCCACACGGCGTATGCCGCCGCGATGCCGCCGACGCACGCGAGCTGCCACCCCAGGTGCGGCTTGTCCTCCGCGAGCATGACGACGACGGTCGTCACGACGAGCACGGCGAAGAGCACGTGCCACCACACCAGCTGCCGGCGCCACATCTCGTCGAGCTGGTGGGAGGACGTCCCCGGCAGCGGTGCGCAGTCCTGCTGGGCGGCGGCGGGGTCGGGCGCGCTCACGGTGCCATTGTGTCGCGCCGTCGCCGGGGCGAGGGCGCTCACGTGGTGCCGCGCCTGGTCCACCGGAAGGTGCGGACGCAGACCAGGAGGCCGACGAGCAACCACGCGCCGAGCACCAGCGCCGTGCGCCCGTGCTCCCACGTGCCGGCCATCTCCTGCGTCTGCCACTCCTGCGGGAAGAACACCGACCGCATGCCCTGGGCGATCCACTTGAGCGGGAACAGCGCCGCGACCTGCTTGAGCCACTCCGGCAGGTCGGTGAAGGCGAAGTAGACGCCGGAGATGAACTGCAGCACCAGCGTCGGCGCGATGACCGTCGCAACCACCGAGCGGGCCGACGTCGCCAGCGAGGAGTAGGCGATCCCGAGGACGGTGCCACCGGCCACGCCGAGCAGGAACACCCAGAGGAAGGTGAGCCAGTGCCCCGCGTCCGTCGGCAGCTGCACCCTGAACGCGACCCGCGCCACCCCGATCAGCAGCACGAACTGCGCCAGCGAGGTCGACGAGACCAGCCCGACCTTCCCGAGGAAGTACGACAGCGGCGGCATCGGCGTGGACCGCAGCCGCTTGAGCGTGCCGTCGTCGCGCTCGGCAGCGACCGACAGCGCCATCGACTGGAAGCTCGTGAGCATCACGCCCGCGGCCGCCATGCCGGGCAGGAAGAAGCGGGCCGCGTTGACCCCGACGGCCGCGGCGTCGCCGTGCTCGAAGCCGGGCCCGAAGATCACCGAGAACATCGACAGCATGAGGATCGGGAAGGCGAAGGAGAAGAAGACCGCCTCCTTCTCGCGGAAGTACATCTTCAGCTCCAGGACGCTGCGGTCCCAGCCGATGGCGAGCGCGGTCATCGGGCGACCTCCAGGTCGGTGTCGGGCTGGGCGGTGTCGGGTGCGCCGGCGGTCGACGTGGCCGCGGGGACGGCGCCGGCGTCGGCGAGGTGGGGGGCGATGAGCGACAGGTAGGTGTCCTCGAGCGAGGGACGCGTGACGGTCAGCGCGGGCACCTCGCCGCCGAGCCGGGCCGCCAGCCGCGCGACGAGCTCGGTCGGGGTCGACGTCCGCTCGGTGTGCCGCTGCCCGGTCGGCTCCTCCCAGGTGACCGTCGCCTCGGAGACGGCGCGGCCGCCGAGGTTCGCAGGGGTGTCGAGGGCGACCATGCGGCCTCCGGCGATGACACCGACGCGGTCGGCGAGGTGCTCGGCCTCGTCGAGGTAGTGGGTCGTGAGCAGGATGGTGGTGCCGTCGCCGGCGAGGCCGGAGATGAGCTCCCAGAAGTCGCGTCGGGCCTGCGGGTCGAACCCGGTGGTCGGCTCGTCGAGGAACAGCAGCTCGGGCGACCCGACGATGCCCAGGCCGACGTCGAGCCGGCGCCGCTGGCCGCCGCTCAGCTTGCCGATCCGGTCGTCCGCCTTGTCGGTGAGCCCGACCGCGTCGAGCACGTCGTCCACGCGCCGGGGCGTCCGGTACACCTTCGCGGTGCTCGAGAGCGCCTCGCGCGGGGTCAGCAGGTCCATCCCGGTGGACGTCTGCAGCACGATGCCGATCCGGTTCCGCCAGGCCAACCCGGCGCCTTCCGGGTCCTGGCCGAGCACCTCGACGGTGCCGCCGTCCCGGCGCCGGAAGCCCTCGAGCACCTCGACGGTGGTCGTCTTGCCGGCGCCGTTCGGGCCGAGCAGGGCGAAGACCTCACCGCGGCGGATGTCGAGGTCGAGGCCGTCGACCGCGGCTCGGGTGCCGTACGTCTTGCGCAGTCCGGTGACGCGGATCGGGGAGTCCATGGCTCCACCCTGCCGGGACCGCCCCGGCGCGCGTCAGCCCCGGACGGTGGAACGGCTGTCCACCGACCGGTGGACCCCCAGGACCGCCGCGAGCGCGATGAGCAGCCCGGCCGTGCCCGCGACGAGGTATGCCGTGCGCGGCCCGGCGGTGGCCGTGAGCACTCCGCCGAGCGACAGGGCGGCGACCGAGCAGCCCCGCGACACCCCGCTGACGAAGGCGACGACGGAGCCGCGGCGGGCGGCATCCACCTCCGAGAGCAGCAGGGCGAAGACCAGGGCGTTGACGACGCCGAGGGCGGCCCCTGACACGGCTGCCGCGGCGAGGTACGAGGCATACGCGGGGGCGAGGCCCGCGCCGACCTGGGCGAGGGCGACGACGGCCACGGCCGCCAGCACCGCGCGGACGCGGAAGGTGAGCCTCGTCAGGCCTCCCGCCGCCAGCGCGCCCACGACGGCGGCACCCCCGTGCACCGCCTCGGCGAGGCCGTACCCGGCGGCGGAGGCACCCAGCACGTCGCGGACGAGGAAGACCTCCGCGGCGTTCACCGACTCCACCGCGACCACCATCGGGAACAGGGCCAGGACCAGGACCCACAGCACCGGGTGCTCGCGCAGCGCGGCCACCCCGGCGCGGGGCAGGACGGCGTCGCGCACGGTCGGGCGGGCGGCGGGCGCTGTCGGCCGGGGGACCTGCAGGGAGGCGCCGGCGAGCGCGAGCAGGACGAAGCTGGCGGCGTCGAGCGTCAGGACGGCCCCGGCCCCCACCGACTGGACGAGCACGCCACCGAGCCCGGCCCCGGCCGGCCCGGCGACCCCGCGCAGCGCGTGCTGGAGGGAGACGAGGCGCCCGACGCGCCGCTCGCCGACCAACGCCGGCCCGACCGCACCCCACACGGGCTGGCCCAGCGCGAAGCCGGTCTGCATGACGAGGACCAGCAGGCAGGTCGTGGCCAGATCGTCGACGACCGCGAGCCCGGCAGCGGCGCCGGCCTGCACGAGGCCGGCGACGAGGAGCAGGCGCCGGGGGTCCGCCCGGTCGGCGAGCGCACCGGCTGCCCCGGTGGTCGCCACGACGGGGAGGGCGAAGCACAGCAGGAGGGCGGTGACGGCTGCCGCACCACCGCTGTCCGCGTGCGCGCGCAGCACGAGGGCCACCATGGCGGCCGAGTCGCCGGCCACCGACAGGGCCCCCGCGGCGAGGACCACGGCCACGCCCGGGGCGGCGGCCACGGAGCCCCATTCCTGAAACGAACCTTTCACAGTTTGTGAAGGTAGTCTTTCAGGTATGGCACGGTCAACCAGGCGGAGCGAGCTGAGGATCACCGACCCCAGGGCGCTGCGGGCGCTGGCCCACCCGGCACGGCAGCGGGTCGTCACCGAGCTGTACTCCGGCGAGGTGCTCACGGCGACGGAGGCGTCCCGGATCTGCGACGTCACCCCCTCGGCGATGAGCTACCACCTCCGGGCGCTCGCCGCCTGGGGCATCGTCGAGCGGGTCGAGTCGGGTGATGGCCGCGAGCGGCCGTGGCGGGCGGTGGCCGACAGCATCACCATCACCCCGGGCGCCCACCGGGCCGCGGGGCTCGACGACAGCCGGCTGTCCGTGCACGAGTGGTTCGCCGACCTCGAGGCGGGGCTGGACCGGCTGGCGGCGGCAGTCGCCGACGGGGAGGACCACGGCATGACCGCCCGCGGGCGGCTCTGGCTCACCGACGACGAGGAGCGCGAGCTGCGGGAGTCGCTGCACGCGCTGGTGCGGTCGTACGGGGGCCGGACGAGCCGCGAGCACCCGGACGGCGCACGCCCGTGGGACGCCTATGCCCTCGTGCTGCCCGCCCGTCGCGCCGACCCGCCGGCCTGAGCAACCGGACTACGGCTGGGCCGGGGGCTCGCCCTGCTGGGGCGTCGGGGGCGTCGGGGGCGTCTGGGGCCCCGGCTCGGGCGAGGGGATCGTCGCCTCGGGCGCCGGTCCTGCGGCGGCCGCCGCACCGGCCCCACCGGCATACCCGCTCGGCGGCGGGATGGTGGCCTCGCGCTGGCCGAAGTCGACCTGGACCGGCTCGCGCTCGGCGGCGGTCTGCGTCTCGAAGTACTCCTCGCGGTGCACGCCGAACATGCCGGCCACGACGTTCGAGGGGACGGTCTCGACCTTGGTGTTGAGCTCGCGCACGTTGGCGTTGTAGTACCGGCGGGCGCTGGCGATGCGGTCCTCGGTGGAGGTCAGCTCGGCCTGCAGGGCCAGGAAGTTCTGGTTGGCCTTGAGGTCGGGGTAGGCCTCGGCGACGGCGATGAGCCGCCCGAGCGCAGCCGACAGCAGCCCCTCCGACTGCGCCTGCTGGGCCGGCGACTGGCCACCGCTCATGGCGGCCGAGCGCGCCTTCATGACGTCCTCGAGCGTCCCCCGCTCGTGCGCGGCATACCCCTTGACCGTCTCGACGAGGTTGCCGATGAGGTCGTGCCGGCGCTTGAGCTCGACATCGATCTGCCGCCAGGCCTCCTGCACGAGGTTCCGCAGCTTGATGAGCCCGTTGTAGATGCCGACCGCCCACAGGGCGAGCAGCACGACGAGGACCACGATGACGATCGCGACGATCACGGACTTCCCCCTTGCCTGGTGCGGGCAGGACGCCTGCCGGTCGAGGCGATCCTAGGCCAGGCCGAGCTCCTCGAGACCGTAGACGAAGCGGTACTCCAGCCCGGCGTCGGCGAACTTCTCCCCGGCGCCCGTGGCCCGGTCGGCGATGGTGGCGACCGCCACGACCTCGGCGCCGGCCTCGCGCGCGGCGTTCGCGGCCTCGAGCGGCGAGGCGCCCGTGGTGGAGGTGTCCTCGACGACCACGACACGCCGGCCCTCGATCGACGGGCCCTCGATGCGCTGCTGCAGCCCGTGCGCCTTGCCGGCCTTGCGGACGACGAACGCGTCCTTGCGGTCCCCGGCTGCGGCGCTTGCGTGCAGGATGGCCGTCGCGACCGGGTCGGCGCCGAGGGTGAGGCCGCCGACCGCGTCGAACTCGAGGTCCTTGACCAGGTCGCGCATCACGATGCCCACGAGCGGCGCTGCCTCGCCGTCGAGGGTGATCCGGCGCAGGTCGACGTAGTAGTCGGCCTCCTTGCCGGACGACAGCGTCACCCGGCCGTGGACGATGGCCTTGTCCTTGATGATCTCCAGCAGGCGGGCACGGGCGGCGGCGATGTCGGTCACAGACCCCGAGCCTACCGAGCGCGACCGAGCGCAGCGCGGCCGTCCACCTCGGGGCCAGGCTACGGGACGGCCCTCGCTCGTCAGTCCCTGGGGCGGTGGGCCTTGCGCCCCCGGGACCGCACGACGCCGCGCGGCAGGACGCGCAGCGCCCCGACGATCGCCTTGTACTGCGCGCCCGGGACCGACACGACCCGCCCCTTGGCGACGTCGTCGAGGCAGTCGCGCACGAGCTTGTCGGCGTCGAGCCACATGAACTCGGGGATGCTCGACATGGTCACGCCGGCTCGCTCGTGGAACTCGGTGTGCGTGAATCCGGGCAGCAGGGCCGTGGCCGTCACACCCGTGCCGGCCAGCTCGGTGGCCAGGCCCTCGGTGAAGACCGTGACGAACGACTTGACGGCCGAGTACGGACCGGCCGCGATCTGGCCTGCCACCGACGAGACGTTGACGATGGCGCCGTGGCCGCGCTCGCGCATGGCGTTGGCGGCAGCGTGCGACAGGACGAGCACCGCGCGGCCGAGGACGTCGAAGAGCGCCTCCTCGTCCTCGATGTCGTTGTCGAGGAACCGTCGCTTGAGCGAGTAGCCCGCGTTGTTGACGAGCAGGTTGACCGGCCGGGCCCGGTCCGCCAGCCGCTCGGCGACCTTGCCGGTCTCGGCCCGGTCGGACAGGTCGGCGACGAGGATCTCGGTCGAGACCCGGTACTTGGCGCGCAGGTCGTCGGACACGTTCTCCAGCCGTGCGCGGTTCCGCGCGACGAGGACGACGTCGTGGCCGCGCTCGGCGAGCTGGTGGGCGAAGGACAGGCCGATCCCGGCCGTGGCGCCGGTGACCAGGGCAGTGCTCATGCGGTCACTGTACGGCGGTTACCGAGGGTCACCTAGGGTGGCCCTCGTGCGTATCGCGACCTGGAACGTCAACTCGATCCGCTCCCGCATCGACCGCGTGGAGGCGTGGCTGCAGCGCACCGACGTGGACGTCCTGGCCATCCAGGAGACCAAGGCGACCGACGCCCAGTTCCCCTTCGAGCGGCTCCGGGCGCTCGGGTACGAGGTCGCGCACCACGGCCTCAACCACTGGAACGGAGTCGCGATCGTCTCCCGGGTCGGGATCGACGACGTCCAGCCCTCCTTCCCCGGGGCGCCCGGGTGGGGCGAGCCGGCGGTGGTCGAGGCGCGCGCCCTGACGGCCGTCTGCGGTGGCGTGCGGGTGGCCTCCGTCTACGTCCCCAACGGCCGGGGCATCGGCGACCCGCACATGGGCTACAAGCTCGACTGGCTCACCCACCTGCAGGCGCACTCCCGCGGCTGGGTCGAGCGCGGCGAGACCGCCGCCCTGATGGGCGACTGGAACATCGCGCCGCAGGACGAGGACGTCTGGTCGATGGAGTACTACCTCGACAAGAGCCACGTGTCGCCGCCGGAGCGCGCCGCGTTCCAGTCGTTCCTCGACGCCGGCTTCGTCGACGTCGTGCGGCCGCACACGCCCGGCCCCGGCACCTACACCTACTGGGACTACACCCAGCTGAGCTTCCAGAAGCGCCGCGGCATGCGGATCGACTTCGTCCTCGGCACCCCGGCGTTCGCCGACCGGGTGGCCGGTGCCGCGATCGACCGCGAGGAGCGCAAGGGCAAGGGCGCCTCCGACCACGCCCCCGTCGTCGTCGAGCTGGAGGCCTGACGTGGCGCGGGCGCGGCGGGCCGACCGCCGGACCGGCGGCACCCGCACCTTCACGGTGGCGGCACCCGACGGCGCGCTGCTGCGGGTCGAGGAGCACCTGCCCACCGCCCCTGCCGACGGCCCCTCCCCGACCGTGGTCCTCGCCCACGGCTGGACCCTGACCCGCCGGTCCTGGCACCCCGTCGTGGAGGCGCTGCTCGCCCGCGGCCTGCGCGTGGTCGCCTACGACCAGCGTGGCCACGGCGGCTCCTCGCCGCTGCGCGGCGAGGCCAGCGTCCGCGCGCTCGGTCACGACCTCGCGGCCGTCCTCGCCGTCGTCGCCCCGCAGGGCGAGGTCGTCCTCGGCGGCCACTCGATGGGTGGCATGACCGTGATGGCGTATGCCGGCCTGCACCCCCAGGACTTCGAGGAGCGCGTCGCGGGGGTGGTCCTGGTGTCGACCTCGGCGGGCGACCTCGGCACGGGCCTGCCCTGGGTGCAGGGTGCCGCGATGCGGCTGGCGGCACGGATGCCGGCCGTGCCCACGGGCCGGCTCGTCACCCACAAGGGGCAGCGTCGCCTGCTCTTCGGCGACGAGGCCGACCCCGAGCTCGTGCGCCTCACCCGCGAGCAGGTGGCCGCGACCACGTTGCCGACCCTCGGGCGCTTCCACGCCGCCCTCGGGCTGCACGACGAGACGGAGGCGGTCGAGCGGCTCGCGGCGGTGCCGGCGGTCGTCCTCGTCGGGTCCCGCGACCGGCTCACCCCGCCGCGGCACGCGCGCCGCCTCGGCGAGCTCATCCGGGGCGCGCGCGTCGTGGAGCTCGACGGGCGCGGTCACATGCTCATGTACGAGGCCACCGACCACGTCGTCGACGCCTTCGACACCGTCCTCGCAGCCCGGTCCGACCGGGGCTGAGGGACCCCTGGGCCAGCGGCCGGTTCAGGCGGCCGGGTCAGGCTGCTCGGGCTGGCGGCGCAGTCCCAGCCGGACGGACACCAGCGCGCCCAGCGCGGCCGCGAGCGCGGCACCCAGGAAGACCGTCTGCACCTGCACGACGCCCGCGCCGACCAGGGCCCGGGTGTCCGTCGGATCGGGCAGTGCGGCCACGGCCGCATAGTACCGGTGCAGGCCGATCGCGGTCAGCAGGGCGAGGCCGACGACCATGCCGACCATCCGGGCGACGACGACGAGCGAGGCCGCGACGCCGTGCGCCTGCGCCGGCGAGTCGGCGAGCGCCGCGTTGTTCACCGGCGCGAGCGCGAGCCCGACCCCGAGCCCGACGAGGACGAGGACGGCCGTCGCGGTCCACGACCCCAGGGCCCCGTCGCCCCAGCGGCTCATGACCAGCAGGCCGGCCGCCGCGAGGAGCAGCCCCCCGCCGCTGACGACCGCCTCACCGAGCCGGCGCAGCGCCCACCCACCGAGGACGGCGCCCACGGGCACCGCGACGAGGAAGCGCACGAGCACCAGCGCCGCTGTCGTCTGCGAGCCGGTGAGCGTGAGCCGGGCGAGCACCGGGACGTCGACGACCACCGCCACCAGCGCGACGCCGGTCAGCAGGCTGACCACGAGCGCGCTCCCGGTGCGGCCGCGGACGACCCCCCGCGGCACGAGCGGTTCCGCGGCCCGGCGGTGCCGCCAGAGATACAGCCCCAGCGCCAGCACCCCGACGGGCAGCAGGGCCAGGCCCAGCGGGCCGACCACCTCACGCTCGGGGTCGCTCGCGGCGAAGGTGAGGACGAGGGTCCCGAGCGCCGTCCCGAGCAGCAGGGCGCCCGGCAGGTCGGTGCGGCGCAGCACCGGCCACGCCGAGCGGAGCACCAGGACGAGCCACAGCGCAGCCAGCCCCAGGCCGACGGCGCCGATCGGCGTCGCCAGCCGCGCGGCATACCCGCCGAAGGGGACGAACGGCACCCCCAGGGTGACGTCCGTGGCGAGGCGCGCCGGTGCCACCAGGGCGAGACCGGTGACGACGAGCGCGAGCAGGCCCACGACGGTCGGCACGGCGCGAGGGGGCGCCGGCCGGGCACCGCCGGTGACCACGACGAGGACCGCGAGCAGCAGCCCGGCCACGGCGTTGAGCCAGAATATCGCCCGCCAGTCCGCGACGGCGAGGACCAGCGCGCCGAGGACCGGCCCGAGCACGCTGCCGAGCTCCTGCACGGCGCCCACGACACCGAGGGGGGTGCCGCGGCGCCCGCGCGGCCACAGGTCGGCCACGATCGCCAGCGTCGCCGGGACCAGCCCGCCGCCCCCCACGCCCTGGAGCAGGCGCCCGGCGACGAGCACGGGCAGCTCCACCGCCACGGCCGTGACGGCGGAACCGACGACGAAGACGAGCAGGCAGGTGAGCAGGATGTGTTGGCGGGCAACGAGATCCGTGAGCCGGCCGATGAGGGGGAGCACCGCGACGTAGCCGAGCAGGAAGCCCGAGACGATCGGGGTCGCCTCCTGGAGGGCGTCGATGCCGAGGCCGACGCCGGTCATCATGTCGGGCAGCGCGAGAGCGACGACGTAGGTGTCGGCCGCCGCGAGGGCCACCGCGACCGACGCGGTGGCGAGCAGCGCCCTAGGGGCGGGGGATCGCAACGGCCTGGGGCAGCTTCGTGAGGCGCGCGGTGTAGGTCGACGTCGATCCGGCGTAGAACGGGCCCTTGAGCACCACGGACCGCAGCTCGTCGCCGTCCTCCGCGACGCCGTAGGTGACGTCGAACGTCCCCGAGCGGTCACCGATGACGAAGAGGTCGGCGACGGCGGTCCCCGGCACCTTCCCGGTGTAGGTGTCGACGATGGTGGCTCCGTCGCGGGTGCGCGGACCGGCGGCGAGCCCGGTGGTCCGCGACACCAGGCTGGTCACCCCGGTCTGGGTGTTGAAGAGCTGCGCCGGGTTCGGCGCCCCGTAGGTCTTGGGGTCGATCTTGGTGAAGCCGGGCGTGAAGAACTTGAGGTAGACGTCCTGCTCAACCGCGACCACCTCGACCGTTCCCGTGACGCCACCGATGGAGGCGTTGAGGGTGCCCTTGAACGAGGGCGGCCGGAACAGCCCGGTGCCCTGCGCGGCGGAGACGCCGACCGCCTTGCCGGGCAGGCCCTCCGACGTCAGCGTGAACGACACCGCCGGGCTCTTCTCGAGCGCGTCGCGCGCCGCAGCGAGGCGCTGCGCCGGCGGCAGCTCCGCCTTTGCGGACGCCTTGCCCCCGCCGCTGCAGGCGGTGAGCAGGCCGGAGGCGAGGCCGACCGCGAGGGCGGTGACGACGGCATACCGACCGGGGGGACGCATGCGCATACGCTATCCGCCGGGGACCGCTCCCCCTGGGCGCCACACGCGTCCCGCCCCGGCGTTCCGGGCTACCTTGCGTTCCGGCCGCGCCCGGGCGTCATCCCGTCCGTCGTGCGCACGGTCAGCTGCCGGCCGCCGGCGTCAGGCGGTCGGCAGGTCGGTCACGGGCGCACCCCTCACTCACCGGGCGAGGGCGTCGCCTCGTGACCGGCGCGGCCCTCGGTGCGGCGGTCGGCCTTCATCTCGGCCTCGAAGACGTGCCGTCGCCCGCCCATGAGCTGCTCGCGGACCTCGCGCTCGATCCGCGCGAAGTCCGCGTGGTAGCCGTCGTCGAACTCCTCGACGAGCTGGAACGTCCACCGCCCCTGGATCACGTTGCGCCCGACGAGCTCGGTCTCGATCCGGTCCGCGAGCTCGGCGTGTCCCGCGTCGCGCAGCATCTCGACGGCCTCCCCGAGCGCGAGGTCCGCGGACCCCGTCAGCCGGTGGAAGCCGTACAGCCGTCCGCGGGCCTCCTCGACCGTCTCGAAGGCCTCACTGAGCTTCCCCACGGCCTCCACCGTCGCGTCGTTGGTCCCCGGCGGCCGCCGGTCCAGCCCGTCCTCGCCGTTCGTCGTCATGCCCCCAGTCTGCTGCGGCCGCAGCGGACTCGCACGGCCCGCGCCGCCGGCCCGCACCCGGACGCGACGAGGGGGTATGCCGTGTGCGCACGGCACACCCCCTCTTGCCCTGGGCGGGTGGTGGGTCAGGCCACGGCGTGGTCCGCCCCGTGCACGGTGAGCCCGTCGAGGCTGTCGTCGCGGTCGACGACAACGGTGTCGCCGTCGCGCACCTCCCCGGACAGCACGGCCCGGGCGAGCCGGTCGCCGATCTCGCGCTGCACGAGGCGGCGCAGCGGCCGGGCGCCGTAGGCCGGGTCGTAGCCGGTGATGGCCAGCCACTCGCGGGCCGCGTCGGTCACCTCGAGGGTGATGCGGCGGTCGGCCAGGCGCGAGGCGAGCTCGCGGACCTGCAGCTCGACGATGTGGCCGAGCTCCTCGGTGCTCAGCGGGTCGAACACCACGACCTCGTCGAGCCGGTTGAGGAACTCGGGCTTGAAGGCCGCCCGCACCGCCGTCATGACGGCCTCCTTCTTGTCCTCGGGCGCCATCACCGGGTCGATGAGGAACTGGCTGCCGAGGTTGGAGGTCATGACGAGGATGACGTTGCGGAAGTCGACCGTGCGGCCCTGGCCGTCGGTGAGGCGGCCGTCGTCGAGCACCTGCAGCAGGATGTCGAACGTCTCCGGGTGCGCCTTCTCGACCTCGTCGAGCAGCACGACGGAGTAGGGCCGACGGCGGACCGCCTCGGTCAGCTGGCCGCCCTCCTCGTAGCCGACGTAGCCGGGCGGGGCGCCGATGAGGCGCGCGACGGCGTGACGCTCGGAGTACTCGCTCATGTCGATGCGAACCATGGCCCGCTCGTCATCGAACAGGAAGTCCGCCAGCGACTTGGCGAGCTCGGTCTTGCCCACGCCGGTCGGGCCGAGGAAGAGGAACGACCCGGTCGGGCGGTTGGGGTCCGCGAGGCCGGCCCGCGAGCGCCGGACGGCGTCGGAGACCGCACGGACGGCAGTCTCCTGCCCGATGAGCCGGGCGCCGATGATCGACTCCATCGACAGCAGCTTCTCGGTCTCGCCCTGGAGCAGGCGGCCGGCCGGGATGCCGGTCCACGCCGAGATGACCTCGGCGATGTCGTCGGCGCCGACCCGCTCCTTGACCATGGCGTCGGCCGGGGTGGCGGCGTCCTCCGCGGCCTGGGCCTCGGCCAGCTCCTTCTCCAGCGCCGGCAGCTCGCCGTAGCGGATCCGCGAGGCGCTGCCGAGGTCGCCGTCGCGCTCGAACCGGTCGGCCTGCGTGCGCAGCTCGTCGACCTTTGCCCGCAGCTCGCCGACCTTGTTCAGGCCGGACTTCTCGGCCTCCCAGCGGGCGTTGAGCGCGGCGAGCTGCTCGGCCTTGTCGGCCAGCGTCGCCCGCAGCGCCTCCAGGCGCTCGCGCGAGGCCTCGTCGGTCTCGGTCTGCAGGTGCAGCTCCTCCATCCGGAGCCGGTCGACCTGCCGGCGCAGCTCGTCGATCTCCACCGGGCTGGAGTCGATCTCCATCCGCAGGCGCGAGGCGGCCTCGTCGACGAGGTCGATCGCCTTGTCGGGCAGCTGGCGGCCGGTGATGTAGCGGTCGGACAGGGACGCGGCCGCGACGAGCGCGGAGTCCTCGATGGTCACCTTGTGGTGCGCCTCGTACCGCTCCTTGAGCCCGCGCAGGATCGCGATGGTGTCCTCGACGCTGGGCTCGCCGACGAAGACCTGCTGGAAGCGGCGCTCGAGGGCGGGGTCCTTCTCGATGTGCTCGCGGTACTCGTCGAGGGTCGTGGCGCCGACCAGGCGCAGCTCGCCGCGGGCGAGCAGCGGCTTGAGCATGTTGCCGGCGTCCATCGCGCCCTCGCCGGTGGCCCCGGCGCCCACGACGGTGTGCAGCTCGTCGATGAAGGTGACGATCTGCCCGTTGCTGGTGCGGATCTCCTCCAGGACGGCCTTGAGCCGCTCCTCGAACTCGCCGCGGTACTTCGCCCCGGCCACCATGGCGCCGAGGTCGAGGCTGACGAGCCGCTTGCCGCGCAGGCTCTCGGGCACGTCGCCGTCGACGATGCGCTGGGCCAGGCCCTCGACGACGGCGGTCTTGCCGACGCCGGGCTCGCCGATGAGGACGGGGTTGTTCTTGGTGCGGCGGGACAGCACCTGCACGACGCGGCGGATCTCGGAGTCGCGGCCGATGACCGGGTCGAGCTTGCCGTCGCGCGCCCTCTGGGTGAGGTCGGTGCCGTACTTCTCGAGGGCCTCGCCCTCCTCGACGGGCGTCTCGCTGGTGACCTTGCGGCCCCCGCGCAGCGCGTCGATCTTGGCCTCCATGTCCTTGGCTCCGCGCTTCTCCACGGCGGCCAGGTGCCCGGTCTCGGCCAGGGCGAGCAGGAGCAGGTCGAGCGCGAGGTAGGTGTCGCCCTTGGCGCGCATGAGCGTGTCGGCCTGCTGGAGCACCGCGCCCGCCTCGCGGCCGAGGCCCGGGGTGGCGCTGGCGCCCGAGGTCGTGGGCAGGGACCGCAGCCGGGCGTCGGCCTGGCCGAGGACGTGCGCCGCACCCGTGCCGGCGGCCTGCAGCAGGGCGTCGGCCAGCGGGGTGTCGAGCTGCACGGCTGCGCTCGTGAGGTGGTCCGGGGTGATCTCCGGGTGGCCGGCGGTCTGGGCGGCGCGCTGCGCGAGGGCGAGCGCCTCCGCGACCTTGGCGGTGGGCTTCAGCTCCATGCCTGGTGGGTTCTCCTGTGCTCGGTGGTGCGTCGGTGCTACGTCGGTGGTTCGTCCGTCGGGGGGTCGGTCGCGCTCCGTGGGTGGCGCGCGTCCACAGGGGACAACCTCGCCAAACTTGAGCGTATTCCGCTCAACCTTGGGCGGCAACCGCTCGCGCCCTCTGTCCTGTCCGGGCCCCGCCGTGTCCGCCCGCGTGGCCCCACGCCTCCGTAGAGTGCGGCCATGTCGCTGGCGTCACGCTCCCCCGACCTGGCCCGACTCGCCCTCGCCGTCGTGCAACCGGGCTTCGTCGGCGAGACCGCCCCGCCGTGGCTGCTGGCCAGGCTCGAGCAGGGCCTGGGCGGGGTGGCGCTTTTCGGGCGGAACATCGTCGACCCGTCGCAGGTGGCCCGGCTGACGGCCCAGGTCCACGAGGCGAACCCGGCCGCGCTCGTTGCGGTCGACGAGGAGGGCGGCGACGTCACCCGGCTCGAGCACCGGACCGGCTCGTCCTGGCCGGGGAACCTCGCGCTCGGTGCGGTCGACGACGTCGACCTCACCCAGCGGGTCGCCGCCGAGATCGGGCGGGAGCTCGCCGCCGCCGGGATCGACCTCGACTACGCCCCTGACGCGGACGTCAACGTCGAGGCTTCGAACCCGGTCATCGGCGTGCGCAGCTTCGGGTCGGACCCTGCGCTGGTGGCCCGCCACACGGCGGCGTGGGTGCGCGGCCTGCAGTCGGCCGGCGTCCTCGCCTGCGCCAAGCACTTCCCCGGCCACGGAGGCACCCGCGTCGACAGCCACCTCGACGTGCCGGTCGTCGACGTGCAGGACCCCGCGCACGACCCCGCGCTCGCGCCGTTCCGTGCGGCCGCGGACGCCGGCGTCGCCGCGGTCATGAGCGCCCACATCCGCCTGCCCGTGCTGGACGACCGGCCGGCCACGCTCGTCCCGGCGGTGATGACCGGGCTGCTGCGCGACACCCTGGGGTTCCACGGGCTCGCGATCTCGGACGGGCTGGAGATGGGCGCCGTCGCCCGCACGGTCGGCCTCGCCGAGGGTGCCGTGCTGGCCCTCGCCGCCGGGGTCGACGCCCTGTGCATCGGCGGCGACACCGCCGGCGTCGAGACGCTCGACCTCGTCGTCGACGCCATCGTCGACGCCGTGCACGCGGGCCGGCTCGGCGAGGAGCGCCTCGCGCAGGCCGCGGCCCGGGTGGGCGAGGCCGCAACGCTGCGTGACGCCCTGCGAGACCGCGCCGACCGCGCCAGTCGCGCCGACCGGACCGACCCCGCCCGGGGGGCCGAGGCGATGGTCCTGACGAGAAGCGGGGCGCACGAGGCCGGCCGCGAGGCGGCGGCCCGGTCGCTGCAGGTGCGCGGCGAGGTCGTCGCCTCGGAGCAGCCGCCCGTGCTGCTGGTCCTCGAGGCGGGGACGAACATCGCCGTCGGGTCGGAGACGCCGGTGGGGGTGGTCACGGCCGCCCGCCGGCGCTGGCCGGGGGTGGAGGTGCACCGACTCGGCGAGACCGACGACGTCGCATCGGCCGCCGGGGCCGCGTGGGCGGCCGAGGGGACGCCCGCGCCCGGCCGGCCGCTCTGGCTCGTGGTGCGCGACCCGCACCGGTACGCCTGGATGGACGAGGCCGTACGGACCGTCGTGGCGACGCGGCCGGACACTGTGGTCGTCGACACGGGGTGGCCCGGGTGGGAGCCGCCCGCAGGGACGACCCACGTCGTCACCCACGGCGCGTCGTGGGCCGCCGGCGAGGCGGTGGTGGCGCGCCTGTCCGGCGACTCGGCCTGAGGGGCCGCCCGGGCCGCCCCGTGCCGGCTCGGCTGGCCGGCAGCCCGCCCGACGGGCCGCCCCTAGGCGGGTGTCGTCTCCGCCGGGCCGGGCGCGTCGGCGCGGTGTGCCACCACACCGGGCGGCGTCGACCAGCCGTCGGGCTCGGGGTCGTACCAGCCGTCGTGCTCCTCGACGAGCGCCGTGAACCGGTCGCGCAGGCCGCCCTCGACCGGCCCCGACTCGTCGGCAACCATCTCCTCGACGACGTGGACGCCCCACTCGTGCGACTCCGAGTCGTCCTCGCCCGCGAGCGCCTCGCGCACGACGCGCACCTCGGTGAAACCCTCGTCGCGCAGCTCCGCCGCCACCTGCTCGGCGACGTCGCGCTCGGGGAAGACCAGGAGGTGCTCGCTCATGCCCCGAGTATGCCGCGGGGCGACGGAGTCGGCCGGTCAGCGTGCCGTCAGAACAGTCCGACGACCTCGCCGTCCTCGTCGAGGTCGATCGACGCGGCCGCCGGGTTCCTCGGCAGGCCGGGCATGGTGCGCATCTCGCCGCTGATGGCGTACACGTAGCCGGCACCGGCCGCTGCCCGCACCTCGCGCACCGGCAGGCGCCACCCCGTGGGGGCGCCAATGAGCGAGGGGTCGGACGAGATCGACAGGTGGGTCTTGGCGATGACGACGGGGAACCCGCCGTACCCCAGCACCTCGAACCGCTCGAGGTCCTTCGCCGCCGTCGGCGAGAAGTCGACCCCGTCGGCGCCGTAGACCTTCGTCGCGACGGCCTCGATCTTGTCCCGCAGGGTGTCGTCGAGCTCGTAGGTGAACCGGAGCTCGTGCGGCTCGGCGCACGCGGCGACGACGGCCTCGGCCAGGTCGAGCGCACCCTTGCCGCCGTCGGTCACGTGGGTGGAGACGGCGACTCGCGCACCCTCGGCCTCGGCAACCTCACGGACCACGGCGTGCTCGGACTCGAAGTCGGTCGGGAACGCGTTGACCGCCACCACCGGCGACAGCCCGAACGACCGCACGATCTCGAGGTGGCGGCGCATGTTGTCGGCGCCGGCACGGACCGCCCGCGGGCTCTCGTGCAGCATCTCCGGCGGCAGCGGCTTCCCGGCCACGACGGAGTAGTTGCCGGAGTGCGCCTTGAGCGACCGGACGGTCGCCACCAGCACGGCCGCGTCGGGCCGCAGCCCGGAGACGCGGCACTTGAGGTTGACGAACCGCTCGGCCCCCATGTCCGAGCCGAAGCCCGCCTCGGTCAGCAGGTAGTCGCCGGTGTGGATGCCGAGGTGGTCGGCGACCACCGACGAGTTGCCGGTCGCGATGTTGCCGAACGGGCCGGTGTGCACCAGCACCGGCGTGTTCTCGGTGGTCTGCAGGAGGTTCGGCTTCAGCGCGTCCTTGAGGATGACGGCCATCGCCCCCGCGGCCCGGACGTCGTCCGCGGTCACCGGCCGCCCGGCATACGTGAAGCCCACGACGATCCGGCCCAGCCGCTCGCGCAGGTCGCGCAGCGACGTCGACAGCCCGAGGACCACCATGACCTCGCTGGCGGCCGTGATGTCGAAGCCGCTCTGCCGCGGCACGCCGTCGATGCGCGCGCCGAGGCCCTCGACGATGTTGCGCAGGGCGCGGTCGTTGACGTCCAGCACCCGCCGCCAGGCGATGCTCCGGGGGTCGAGGCCGAGCTCGTTGCCGTGGTGCAGGGAGCTGTCGACCATCGCGGCGAGCAGGTTGTGGGCCGCCGTGACCGCGTGGAAGTCGCCGGTGAGGTGCAGGTTGAGCTGCTCCATCGGCAGCACCTGGCTGTGGCCGGCGCCCGCCGCGCCACCCTTGATGCCGAACGTCGGGCCCATCGACGGCTGCCGCAGCGCCAGGGTCGCGCGGTGGCCGAGCAGCGAGAGCCCCTGGGCCAGGCCGACGGCCGTCGTGGTCTTGCCCTCACCGAGCGGCGTCGGCGTGATGGCGGTGACGACGACATACCGCGCGGGCGGGCGGTCGGCCAGGTGGCGAACGGCCGCCAGGTCGACCTTGGCGACGTGGCGGCCGTAGGGCTCCAGGTGCTCCAGCGGTATGCCGGCGGCGCGCGCCACCTCCTCGACCGGCTGGAGGTGCGCCGCCCGCGCGATGGCGAGGTCGGTGCTGGCTGGTGGCGGCGAGGACGAGGCTCGCGAGGACGTGGACACACCGACACTGTCCGTCCGGCAGGGGCGTAGCGGCAGGGCCCTTCGTCCGTGGTGTCCAGGGGGTCGTCCGTGGTGTCCCGCGTCAGCAGTGGTGCCGGGGGTCAGCAGTGACGCCGCGGGCCAGCCGTCGTGTCGCGGGTCAGCCTGGTGGGCCCGGTCAGCGGGGGTCGGGGCGCCAGACGACGAGCGCCTGCGAGCGCTCGGGGCGCACCCGCTGGCCGGCCCGCAGGGCGTACACCTCACCGCTCGGGCCGACCGCGAAGACGCGGGTGCCCGGGCCGCCGTAGCCGGCCGCCGCCCGGGCCTCGTCGAGCTCGGCCCGCAGCTCGCGCACCCGCGACTGCAGGGCCGAGACCTGGTCCTCGAGGGCGAGGATGCGCTGGATGCCGGCGAGGCTGATGCCCTCGTCCTGCGACAGCCGCTGCACCTCGCGCAGGAGGGCGACGTCGCGCCCGGAGTAGCGGCGGCCACCACCCCGGGTGCGCGACGGGCGCACCAGTCCGAGCCGGTCGTACTGGCGCAGCGTCTGGGCGTGCATGCCGGCGAGCGCGGCGGCGACCGAGATCACGAAGATCGGCGCGTCGTCGTCGGGCCGGAACTCGGGCTCGGTCGCCATGCTCACCTCCGCGCCTTCTCGAAGAGCTCGGCGCGCGGGTCGTGCCCGCCGTCGAGCTCGCGCAGCGTCTCCACCGCGGCCTTCGCCTCGTCGGACAGCCGCTGCGGCACCACGATCGCCACCTTGGCCATGAGGTCGCCCGGGCTGTCCTTGCGCGGCACCCCGCGACCCTTGACCCGCAGCACCCGACCGCTCGGGGTCCCGGGCGCGATCCGCACCTTGACGGGCTCGCCGTCGAGGGTCGGCACCGACACGGTCGCACCGAGCGCTGCCTCGGCGAACGTCACGGGCAGGTCGACGGTGAGGTTGTCGCCCTCCCGCCCGAAGACCGGGTGCCTCTCCACGGTGATGGTGAGGATGAGGTCGCCGGCGGCAGCGCCCGAGTCACCCGGCTGGCCCTTGCCGCGCAGCCGGATCTTCTGCCCGTCCTTGACCCCGGCAGGGATGCGCGTGGTGATCTGGCCGCCACCCGAGGTGCCGAGCGTCACGGTCGCGCCGTTGACGGCGTCGCGGAACGACAGCGTGGTGCGTGCCGTGAGGTCGGCGCCCTTGCGCGGGCCGGTCGGCGCGCGGAACCCGGTACCGCCGTATGCCGGGCCGCCGCCCCCGAACATGCCGCCGAGGATGTCCTCGAGGTCGGGCTGGCCGCCGCCACCGGTGGAGTACCGTACGCGGGCGCCGCCCGGGCCGGCGCCCCCGCCGAACATCGAGGAGAAGATGTCCTCGAAGCCGCCGGTGCTCGCGCCGCCCGGGCCGCCGGCGGTGAACCGGGCACCGCCCCGGGCCATCTGGCGGATGGCGTCGTACTCACGGCGCTTCTCCGGGTCGGACAGGACCGAGTGGGCCTCACCGATGTCCTTGAAGCGCTGCTCGGCCGCGGTGTCCCCGGGGTTCTGGTCGGGGTGGTGCTTGCGGGCGAGCTTGCGGTACGCCTTCTTGATCGCCGCCTCGTCAGCGTCCTGGGGGACGCCGAGGATCGCGTAGAAGTCCTTCTCGAACCAGTCCTGGCTGGCCATGACGTCCTCCTCTCAGCGGGACGGGGTGGGGAATCGTACTGAGGTCGTGCCCGCCGCCGGGGTCACTCGGGGTCGGCGACCGCGACGCGGGCGGCGCGCAGGACCTGCTCGCCCGCGCGGTAGCCGGGCTGCAGGACCTGGACGACCGTGGTCGAGTCGCCCGTCACCGAGCCGTCGGACGGCCACGCCGCGTGCATGAGCGCCTCGTGCAGGTTGGGGTCGAACTCCTCCCCCACCGCGCCGTAGCGCTCGAGGCCGAACCGGCCCAGCGTCGACTCGAGCTTGTCCGCGATCTTGGCGAACGGGCCGTCGGCGAGGTCGCCGTGCTCGCGCGCGGCCGAGATGTCGTCGAGCACCGGCAGCAGCGTCTCGAGCACGTCGCGGACGGCGCGCTCCTGCACGACCGCGCGGTCGCGGTCGACGCGCCGCTTGTAGTTGACGTACTCGGCCTGCAGCCGCTGCAGGTCGGTCAGCCGCTCGGCGGCCAGGGCCGTGTCCGGGTGGACCTCGGAGCCCTCGGCGCCAGCCGCCCCGCCCTCGCCCGCCTCCCCGGTGGCCGAGCCGCCCGTCGCGGCCTCGCCGGCCGGCTGCTGATTCGCGACGGCGGCCTGCTCGGCGGCCGCCGCCTCGGCGGTGGGGGGCTCGAACTCCTCCG
>NZ_JBHUYG010000051.1:0-29828 GCF_042668795.1 Pedococcus sp. NPDC057267
CCTCTCCGACCGGCCGTCTGCGTGTTCCCCGGCGGACGTCGCGTGCCCCGACCGGCGGGTGGGCGGTGCCCCGCCGACGGATCCGGTGGGCGGCCCCGCGGCTCAGCCGGCGCCGACACCCTCGCGGTAGGCCCGCAGGGCGTCGACCGCGAGCCGGCGCCGGTGCTCGAGCTCATCGAGCACCGGGTCTGCGACGAGCACACCGTCCTCCCCGCGCAGCTCCACCTCCAGGCACAGGGAGGCAAGGGAGGCGGCCCCCAGGTTGGAGGCGGTGCCCTTGAGCCGGTGGGCTGCCCGACCCTGGCCGTGCGCGTCACCGGCCGTGTGCGCCGACCGCAGCGCGTCCATGGTCTCCGCCGTGCTGGTGTCGAACCGGTCGAGCATCCGCAGCAGCAGGCTGGGGTCGTCCGGGTCGAGCTCGAGCAGCTCGCCGAGCCGGTCGAGGTCCAGGGCGGCGGCGTGCTCGGGTCGGAGGCCGGTGCCCGGTGCCACCGTCCCCCGTGCCGCGGGCTCCCCGGCCCCCTCCGTGGGCGTCCCGGTGGGCGCCGGTGCGGCAGCGGGCGGCGCGGGCGCGCTGGCAGCGCCGGGCTGGGCATCCGCGGCGGCGGGACGGGGCCCCACGAGGCGGTCGAGGACCTCGGTCAGCAGCGCGATGTCCACCGGCTTGGTGAGGAAGTCGTCCATGCCCGACTCGAGGCAGCGCTCGCGCTCACCTGCGATGGCGGAGGCGGTCATCGCGATCACCGGGACGTGCTGCCGGCCGTCCTCGAAGGCCCGGATGGCGCGGGTCGCGTCGTACCCGTCCATCTGCGGCATCTGGCAGTCCATGAGGACCGCGTCGTAGGCGCCGTCGGCGTTCTGGAACGAGTAGTAGCCGGCCAGCCCGTTCTCGGCGAGGTCCACCTCGAAGCCGAGCGACTCCAGGATGCCGGCGGCCACGAGCTGGTTGACCTCGTTGTCCTCGACGACGAGCACCCGGCCGCGGTCGAGCGCCCGGGTCCGGCGCCGCGGGGCGTCCGGCGCCGGGGCGGCCTCGGCCGGCAGGTTCGGCTGGCGGCTTGCGGCCCCCACGGTGTTGAGGGTGTCGAGCAGGGCGGAGGGCAGCACGGGCTTGAGCAGGCTGGCGTCGATGCCGGCGGCTGCGATGTCCCCCGCGTCGAGGTCCATGGCCGAGGTCAGCAGGATGATCCGCGTGGCCTCGAAGCGGGCGTCCGCGCGCACCATCCGAGCGAACTGCTCGCCGTTGACGCCGGGCATGACGTAGTCGAGCAGGACCAGGTCGAACGGCGCCCCCTGCCGCTCGGCCTCGTCGAGCAGGCCCAGGCCCTGGACCCCCGAGGACGCGACGACGGTGTCCACCTTCCAGCCCGCGAGCTGCTCCTCGAGGATGAACCGGTTCGTCTCGTTGTCGTCGACGACCAGGGCGCGCAGCCCGGCGATGACGCTGCTCGTGGGCGCCGGCGGCGCGGACCCGTCAGCGGCGGCGTCGAAGGTCGCGGTGAACCAGAACGTGCTGCCGGCGCCCTCCTCGCTGTTGACCCCGATCCGGCCGCCCATGGCGGTGACGAGCTGCCGGCTGATCGCCAGCCCCAGCCCGGTGCCGCCGTACTCGCGCGTGGTCGAGGTGTCACCCTGGGAGAACGCGGTGAACAGCCGGGCCTGGACCTCCGGCGAGATCCCGGACCCGGTGTCGCTGACGTCGACGCGCAGCTGCACGTGCCCGTCCCGGGCGGACTCGACGGTGCACCGCACCACGACCTCGCCCGCGGCGGTGAACTTCACGGCATTCGCCGTCAGGTTGGCGACCACCTGCCCGAACCGCACCGGGTCCCCTACCACGCGCCGTGGCACGTCGGGGGCACAGGTGACGGCGAGCTCGAGGGCCTTGGCCCGGGCCCGCTCCGCCGACAGGGTGGCGCTCTGCTCGACGACGCTGGTCGGGTCGAACTCCACGTGCTCGAGCTCGAGCCGGCCGGCCTCGATCTTGGACAGGTCGAGGATGTCGTTGACGAGCGCGAGCAGGCTGCGCCCCGCCGAGTCGATGCCGTCGGCGAGGCGCTGCTGCTGCGGCGACAGCTCGGTGCGCCCGAGCAGCTCGGACAGGCCGATGACACCGTTGAGGGGGGTGCGGATCTCGTGGCTCATCGTCGCGAGGAAGTCGGACTTCGCCCGCGAGGCGCGCATCGCGTCGTCCCGCGCCTGGGCGAGCCGTTCGGCCGCCCACTCGCGCTCGGCGACGTGGGCGAACAGGGCACTGGCCTGGCCCACGGTGACGCTGTCGCTGTCCGTCGGCGGGGTCGTGGCCCGGGTGTCCATGACGACCACGCAGGCGGCGCGGTCCTCGGCCACCACGGGGGCGGCGACGAGGTGGGTGCCCTCGGTGCTGCGGGAGATCTCGGGCATGAGGCTGCGGATCGCGGCCCGCGCCAGCCGTCGCGCCTCGTCGACGTCGGCCCGGGGTGCCGGGCGGGTCGGGCCCGGGACCGGGACGAGCTCCCCGTCGTGGGTGACCCGCCACGCGGCGACGGCGCGCCAGCCGGTGTGCTCGGCCACGTCGGACAGGATGCGCGGGATGACCTCCGCGATCGTCGTGGCCTCGTTGGCGGCCGTCGCCATCGACGTCAGGAGTGCGAGGGCCTGCTCGGCGTCCTTGGTCTCGGTGATGTCCTGGGCGGTGCCGCCCATGCGGACCACCCGGCCCCCGGCGTCCCGGGTGGCCTGCCCGCGCCCGCGGATCCACTTCAGCCCGCCGTCGTGGCGGGTGATGCGCGCGTCGAACACGAACGTGCCGGTCTCCATGGCGGCCCGCACGGCCTCCTCGACCTGGGGGCGGTCGTCGGGGTGGATGCGCTCGACGAAGCCCTGGTAGGTGGGCCTCAGGTCGTCCACCTGGTCCAGCTCGTAGATGCGGTAGAGCTCGTCGGACCAGGTGACCGTGTCGGTGACGACGTCCCACTCCCAGCTGCCGATCTTGGCGATGTGCTGGGCCTCGGCCAGCAGCTGCTCGCTGCGCTGCATGCTCTCGATGAGCCGGCGCTGCTGCCGGTAGTCGGTGACGCGGTGCAGCCAGCCCACGTGGCGGCCCACCTCGTCGTGGATGGGGGTGTGGCTGACCAGCGCCCACAGCCGGCCGCCGTCCTTGCGCAGGAGGGCGCACTCGAGGTTGTCCCCGGGCTCCCCGGTCTCCTCGAGCTCGCGCAGGTGCTCGGCGAACTGCTCCCGCCCCACCTCGTCGAGCGTGTCGAAGACGGACAGCCCCGGCATCTCCTCGGGGGAGCGCCCGAGGAGCTCGGCCAGCCGGTCGTTCGCGTACACCGTCCGGCCCTCGCGGTCGAAGACCCACAGCCCGTCGGGGGACGCCTGCGCGAGCCAGCGCTGCAGCTCAGCGGGGTCGATGTCGCGGGGCTCGGGCACGGGCCAATCCTCGCACCAAACGCGTCGTTGTCCGGGCAAACGCGCGCTTCCGGACCCCAAGGACCACCCCTTCGGACGACCCCGGTCGGGCAGGTCGTCGCTGGTCAGTCGTCCTGGTACGACGAGGCTATTGCCTGGCTGTAGGCCTCCCCCCGCCGTCGTCGCGGGGCGCTAGGACGCGGACAGTCGCTCCCCGAGCGCCTCACGGGCGCGCAGCGGGCCCGGGCGTTCGCGCAGCGACGTGGCGAGCTCGCGCAGCAGTGCGCTGCCCCCGTCCTGCCCGGTCGACCCCTCGAGCAGGCGGGAGACGGCTGCGCGCAGGGCTGACGGTCCGGCTGCGTTCGGGTCCAGGACCTCGCCGAGCCCGTGCCGCTCGATCGCGGCGGCGCCGGAGAACTGGTCGGTGGACATGGGCAGGACGAGGAGCGGAACCCCGGCGGTGAGCGCCTCGGTGACGCTGTTGTTGCCGCCATGGGTCACGGCGACCGCCGCGTGCCGCAGGAGCGTCACCTGGGGGAGCGACTCCCGGACCATCCAGTGGCCGGGCAGCGGCTCGAGCGAGGCGCGTGGGGTGGAGCCGTTGGCCAGGGCGACGCGGACGTCGAGGCCGCTCAGGGCCTCGACGACGCGGGCGAGGACGTCGCTGCGCGCCGAGAGGAAGCTGCCCAGGCTGACGTAGACGAGCGGCTGGTCGCCGTGGTCCAGCCACGCGTCGACCTCCTCGTCGCCCGGTTCCTCGCGCACGCACGACCCGAGGAACTCGTGTCGCGGCAGCAGTGCGGTCCGTCGTGGGTCGTGCAGCTCGTCGGGGTAGTTGAGGAGCAGGACGTCGCCGGTCTCGGCGAAGGCGTCCGAGCTCGCGGTCGCGCCCGGGTCGAGCTGGGCCAGGGCGTCGTTCCACTGGGCCGTGAACTCGTCGCGCACCTGCTCGCACAGCCGGCGCAGCCGCGCCAGGCCGTCGGGGTCGGGGGAGAAGGCGGTCGGCCAGTCCTCGGGGCAGCCGTAGACCTCCTGGTCCCCGACGACCAGGGCGGACGGGTGCCCCAGCACCACGTCGGTGTACGCGACGCCGGCAGCGGTCAGCCCGAGCCGGGCACCAAAGGCGAGGTGGTCCACGACGACCGCGTCGGGACGGACGCGGTCCACGACCTCCTGCACGGCCCGGCCGACCCCGACCGGGTTCCACAGCAGGTCGTCGCGCCGGGCAGACGCCTGGAAGGTCAGGGTCTCGACCGCGCCTCGGCGGGTGGCGTCGAAGAACCCGCGCAGCGCGTCGTCCTCGCCGGGCGGCTGCTCCTCGGCCCGGATGACCCCCGGGTTCGAGCCGCGGCCGAGCTGCAGGTGCTCCCGCTCGTACCCGAACCCGCGCACGAGGGCGTCGGTCGCGGGCCCGGTCGCCACGACGACCCGCTCGCCGGCGTCCCGCCAGGCGGTGGCGATGGTGGCGAGGGGGTAGAGGTGCGAGGCGTAGTCGGGGCTGACCACGAGCAGCGTCACGACACGTCCTCCACGACCCGCGGTGCGCCCGGGCGTGCGTCGTTCCCGCTGGCGACGTCGTCGTACACGTCGGCCAGGGCAGCGGCCATCGCGTCGATGCCGAAGCGCTCGCGCACCATGGCGCGGGACCTGCGGGCGCGCTCCTCGGCGCCGTCGACCGAGGCGAGGTCGAGGGCTGTGTGGACGCCCCGCACGAGGGCTGCGGGCGACGACGTGTCGACGAGGAACCCCGTCTGCCCGTCCACGACGTAGGTCGCCGGTCCGCCACCGTCCGGTGCGACGACGACGAGGCCGACGCCCATGGCCTCGAGGATCGCGATGCCGAACTCCTCCTTGAGGCTGGCGCTGACGTACACGCCGGGCGGTCGGCCGGAGGCCGGGTCGCCGCGGCGCACTGCGGCCAGCCAGGCGGCCGTCGTGGAGTTGGGGCGGTGGCCGGCCAGCAGGAGCCCCTGCGAGGCGGCCCGGTCGGGGTCGACGACGTCGGCGATGCGGGCGAGCTCGGCGGCCTCGTCGTCGCTGGGCTCGTCGAGGTCGCCGCCGACGACGAGCAGGTTGCAGCGCTCGCGCAGCTGCGGGTCGTCCGACCACGCGCGCACCAGGGTCGCCATCCCCTTCACGGGGCTGAGGCGCCCGACCGAGACCGCGACCGGGAGGGCGCGTCGCTGCGGCGGCAGCGTGGCGAGCAGGTCCTCGAGCTGGGCCAGGGCGGTGGCGGTGCCCCGCGTGCGCAGAGCCGGTTCGCCGACCTCGCGCACGGCCCGGTCGACGCTGGTGAGGTCGATGCCCTCGCCGACGACCGAGACCGGCACACCGCTGCCCGACAGGTCGATCCCGAGCAGCCGCTGCAGGTCACCCGCGACCTCGAGCCGCGGCAGGACGACCAGGTGCGCGGCCTCGGCCGCCAGGTCCCGCAGGAGGCGGTCTCGGAACCACAGGTGCTCGACGAGGTCCGCATCCCCGAAGCCGTCCCTCGTGAGCGTGCCCGCGGTGTCACGCGCCTCGATGAGGGCCTGCGGGTCCGGCGCGGCGGTGAGCACGAACGGCACCCCCAGCTCACGAGCAGCCTCGGCGGCCGCCATCGAGCCGACGTCCGCCATCCGCAGGTGGATCGCGTCCACCCTTCCTGCGGCCCGCAGGATGCGCCGTATGCCGCGTCGCGCCGCGACTCGGGCCGGCCACGCCCGGGCGATGCCCTGGGGGGAGCCGGCGAGGGGGACGCCGGCGTAGTGGTGGCCGGGGTCGCGCAGCCCGAGGTCGCGGTGCCCGGTGGCGGCACCCGGGGCCCCGAGCGCCACCTGCCCGCGGCCGAGCGGGTAGTGCGCCAGGTCCGCGTGGGTGCGGGAGATCGTGAGGACCCGGGCCCCGTGGGGACGCTGGCGGACGAGGGCGTCGCCGAGCTGGACGAGCAAAGTGGCGATGCCGCCGGTGTCGCCACGACCGGACTGGTGGAGCTGTCCGTCGACGTCCGCGTGGAGGAACAGCTGCGCGACCGCGGGTCCGTCGGGGACGAGCGCGTCCGGGCCGGGGAAGAGGTCGTGCAGCGCGAGGCGGGCGGTCTCGGCCAGGGGGCCGACGCACCGCGAGTAGGACAGCAGCAGCTCCTCGGCGCCCGGGTCGGCGGCCGGCCCCTCGCCCAGGGCGGCGAGGGCGGCACGCCGGACCACGACGGGCTGCTCGACCTCGCCCGAGGCGAACCCGGCGAGCAGCCGCGACGAGTCAGCGCCGGGCACGAGTCCGACGGTCTCGACCAGCCGCGCCTGCTCCTCCACGTCCGACGCCTCTGCGAGGCCCTGCACGAGGGCGGCCCGCACCTGCTCGGGGTCCTGCGCCGCCCAGTGCTCGAGGGTGCGCTGGGCGAGCATGCCCGGAAAGCCACCGGCCGCGACCCTGCGCACCAGCGTCGGCAGGGCGCGGTCGGTGACTGGGGCGAGGCGCAGGGCGTCGAGGGCGTGCTCCGCTACGTGGGGCCGCTCGTCGGCGAGGAGGTCGGCCAGGGCATCGCCCGCCGCCGCGTCGGCGCAGGCGCCGAGCGCGTGCACGGCTGCGATGGCCGTGAGCGGGTCGGCTCCCCGGACCGCGGACCGCAGGATCGGCACCGCGTCACCGCCGGCCGACGCGGCGGCGCGCGCGAGGTCGTCCGCGGCCCGCATGCCCTCGAGGAGGGTGGGCGCGGACGCGACTGCGGCGATCGACGCCCCGAGGTCCATGTCTGGAACGGTAAGTCGGCTCGGGCAGATCCGCCCGCGGGAGAGAAACCGGCAGGCTCGCGGGCGGCCCTCGCGTCACCGGGTGAGGGCGACCCCCGCACACGCGACTCCCAGGACCCACACCGTGGAGACGGTGCCCAGCACCAGGGGCCGCGCACCCATCTCCCGCACCTTGTCGAACCGGACGCCGCAACCCAGGGCGAACATCGCCGCGGCCAGCAGCAGGGTCTGCAGCGTCGAGGCGGTGGTCAGCACGGCGGGGTCGAGGTGCACGGTGCTGCGCAGGACCACGGCGGCGAGGAAGCCGGCAACGAAGAGCGGCAGGAGCGGCGGGCGCGTGCCGGCGTCGCGGGCAGTGCCTCGGCGACGCAGCGAGCCGACGACGAGGATCACCGGTGCCAGCATCAGCACGCGGCCCAGCTTCGTCACGACCGCCACCTTGAGTGCGCCGGTACCGATGACGCCGGCCGCGGCGACCACCTGCGCCACCTCGTGGATGGACGCGCCCGCGACGAGGCCGGCCGTCTGCGGGGCCAGACCCCAGAGCCCGGTCACCGCGGGCACCACGGCGATCATCAGGGTCCCGAAGAGCACCACCATCCCGACTGCGGTCGCGACCTCCTCCTCGTCGGCGTCGGCCGTGTCCTCCATCGCCGCGACCGCCGCGGCACCGCAGATGGAGAAGCCGGTGGCGATGAGCAGCCTCAGGGCGGGCGGGACCCGCAGCCACCGGCCGAGGGCCAGGGTGCCGGTGATGCCGAGCACGACCACGGCGACGACGACGGCGATGGTCCCGCTGCCCAGGGCGGCGATGTCGCCGAGCGAGAGCTGGAGGCCGAGCAGCACCACCCCTGCCCGCAGCAGCCGGCGCGAGGCGATCTGCAGCCCTGGCCCGAGCGACGCGGGGAGGGCGCGGGTGTTCGACAGCACTGCGCCGGCGAGGACCGCGACGAGCAGCGGGCTGAGGCCGGCCACCGCGTGCTGGAGCAGGACGGCGACCACGGCGACGCCGAGGGCGAGGGCGAGGCCCGGCCACGGGAGCGGGCGTCGGGGCTCGGTGGAGGGGGCGGTGGAGGGGGCGGTCGGCACCCGGCCCTCGCGGTCGGCGAGGCGGTCCTGGGTGCGGTCGGGGTCAGCGGTGGTGTCCACGGTGACAACCGTCGCGGACTCCCCTGCCGGCCGGTACCGGGCAATCCGGCATACACTCATAGCCGTCGGCTATGGCTGGGAGCCGAGGTGGAGGGTATGAGTACTCGCTGGCCGGACCTCGAGGTGCTCGAGCTGCTGGTCGCGGTGGCGGAGGTCGGCAGCATCGGCGCGGCTGCCGCCAGCCTGGGGGTCTCCCAGCCGAGCGCCAGCACCAGCATCACCCGGCTGGAACGCCGGCTGGGCCTGGTCCTGGTGAAGCGCTCGAGCCGCGGTTCGGTGATGACGCCCGAGGGGGCCCTGTACGTCGACTGGGCGAGGGACGTCCTGTCCGCGGCCGACCGGCTGCGGCTGGCAACCGATGCCCTGCGGGCGGAGCGGAGCTCGCACCTGGCGCTCGCGGCGAGCATGACGACGGCCGAGCACCTCGTGCCGCGCTGGCTGGCCGCCTTCCGGCGCGAGCACGGCGACGTCGACGTCAACCTCGCCGTGCTGAACTCGGCGAGCGTGGTGGCCGCGGTGCGCGACGGCAGTCGCGACCTCGGGTTCGTCGAGACGGCCGCCGCCCCGCGCGGCCTCAGCTCGGTGACGGTGGCGACCGACGAGCTGGTGGTCGTCGTGGCGCCGGGCCACCCCTGGACGCGTCGCAGGGCCCACCCCGTCACGCCGCAGGAGCTGGCAAGGACCGCGTTGGTGGTGCGGGAGCAGGGTTCCGGGACCCTCCAGACGCTCGTGGAGGCCTTGCGAGGGCGCGGCCTGGCCCTCGTGGAGCCGGCCCAGGCGCTGTCGAGCAACACCGCCGTCCGGGTGGCCGCGACGGCGGGGACCGCACCGGCCGTGCTCAGCCGCCTGGCCGTGGTCGACGCCGTGGCGGGCGGCGACCTCGTGGTCGTCCCGGTGCAGGACCTGTCGATGCGACGCAGGTTGCGCGCGGTGTGGGCCGGTGGTCGGCGACCCGTCGGTCACGCCGCGGACTTCGTCGCCGTGGCCCGCCGGGACGGATGAGCCCCGCAGGGCGTCGCGCCCGTGCGCATGGTCTGCGTACCCGCGTCGCAGAGGCATCCGGAAACACCCCCTCGAAAATCCATCCGAAACTGGCACACTGACCTGGCCAGAGGCGCCCGGCCCGGCACGGCCGGACCCGGGTGCGGACCAACGACCACGAGGGGGCCGCTGTGAGTTTCGTGTTCATGGTGCTGCACTGGCCACACGCCGACCGGCGCGATGAGCTTGCTCGGTCCATGCTCGCCATGCGCGATGCCTTGCTCAACATCCCGGGGTGCGTAGCCGTGGACCCGCCCTACCTCAACGAAGACGGGCAGTGCCTCGTGGGCATCTCCCGCTGGGAGTCCAAGCAGGCCTTCCTCGACTCAGGCATCACCCTTCTGCCCGACGACCACGTTGTCGAGGGCGAAACCCGGCCCCGCCAACGGTTCCTCATGCAAGAGGCGCTGGCCGGCGCCTCGTAACTCCCTCTGGGTGCCACCCCCGGATGACCGCGATGCCTCCTGGCTTCTCCGCTCATGCCGTCCCGGCTCCAACGAGCAGGCTGCACCGACGGTCCCGCGAGGGGGCAACGCTGCAGGTCAGAGGAGAGTTCTGACCTGCGGGTGTGTGGTGGCCAGGGGCGGGGTCGAACCGCCGACCTTCCGATTTTCAGTCGGACGCTCGTACCAACTGAGCTACCTGGCCGTGGTACGCCGAGCGCACCATCGCGACGGGGTGGCCCGCCGCGACCGGACGATCATAGCCCATCGCGGGACCGCCCCTGACACGCCGGCGCCACGGCTCAGACGAGCCGGGCCCCACGGCTCAGACGAGCCGGGCCCGCCGCCAGAGCCGGGCCGACGGGCCGCCGACGAGCCCGCAGTCGGTGAGGAAGGACGTCAGGTTCTCGGCCGCGCCGCGCAGCTTGGCGGTGTGGTGCTCGTTGGCCCGCGCGACGCGCTCGGCGACGTCGGGGTCGAGGCCGACCTCGGCATACACCTCCGGCTGGACGAGGTTGTGGATGATGATGTTGGCGACGACGCCCAGGACAAGGCGCTGGCGGGCCCGCTCGGCCCTGCCCATCGCCTCGGCGCGGCGGGCGATCTCGTCGCGGGCGAAGCGCATGTGCCGCGCCTCCTCCACGACGTGGATCCGGCTGACGGCGCGGGTGAGCGGCTGCACCTGCTCGTCGTCGATGACCTCGCGCTGGAAGATGTCGAGGACCTCCTCGGCGACGAGGATCGAGGCGTAGAGCGACGGCCCGGTGGCGAGGGTCTTGAACAGCCGGCCGAGCTGGTGGTCGAGCCCGGTGGGCTGGTACGAGCGGGCGCCGAACTTCTCCGCGGTCCGGGCGAACATGGCCGAGTGGCGGCACTCGTCGGCGATCTCGGTCAGCGCGAACTGCACGTGCGGCGTCGCCGGGTCCTGGTCGTAGACGTCGCGCAGGATCATCTGCATCAGAATCATCTCGAACCAGATGCCGACCCCCGAGATCGAGCAGAACTCCAGCTCGGTGAGGCGGATCCGCTGCTCAGGCGTCAGCTCGTCCCACAGCGGGGTGGCGTAGAGCGTCGACCACTGCGCCGACATGCCGAACAGGCCCGCTTCGAGCGGCTTGGACCAGTCGATGTCCTTCTGCGGGTCGTACGAGGTCTTCGCCGCGGAGGCGAGCAGCCGCCGTGCGGTGGTGTCTCGGTCGTGGCGCGGGCGCACCCGCTCGAGGGCCGGCGCCGTGGTCGTGGGGGTCATGAGGGCTCCTCAGGATATATGTGAATCCGAGTAACGCCTACCATGGTTCACATGAACACCGATGTCGTCAAGGGGGGCGTCCGACCGGACGGCCGCTCGGAGCGCTGGAGGGCCCACCGCGAGGTGCGTCGTCGCGAGTTCGTCCAGGCGGCGATGACGGCGATCCGGCAGCGCGGGCCTCGCATCGGCCTCGACGACGTCTGCGCGGTGGCCGGGGTGAGCAAGCCGGTGGTCTACCGCCACTTCAAGGACAAGGACGACCTGTTCCGCGCCGTGCTCGAGTCCGCCGCCGAGGACGTGTTCCTGCCACGGCTGGCCGAGGCGTTCGAGCTCGACTCCGCCGAGGACCGCGCCGTCGTCGCGTCGGCCGTCCGCGCCTACGTCGCCACGGTGCGCGAGCACCGTGACCTCTACCGCTTCGCCTTCGCCCACAACGGACTCGGCGACGGCGGCGACTTCGTCGGCGGGGTGGAGTCGGCGGTCGCCCAGGCCCTCGTGGCCCTGCTCGCCACCCGTCGCGGCGAGCCCGCGGACGACGACGAGCACGTGGCGTATGCCGTGGTGGGCCTCGTGCAGCTCGCGACCCACCGCTGGCTCGACCGGCCGACGATCCCCGAGGAGCAGCTCGTCGAGCTGCTCACCTCGTTGGCGTGGGAGGGCCTGTCCCCTCGGGTGGGGTGAGCCAAGAGCGAACCTGGGTTTCGGATCTCCGAAACCCAGGTTCGCTTCTCGTGCAAGGGGTGTGCTGGCGGGTCCGGGCGACCGGTGCCGTCGGGGGCAGGCCGCCAGTGGTTTCGGGTCCGTCGGGTGCGCCCCTCGCTCGTCAGTACTGCGGCTGCTCCTTGGCCACCAGGGTCAGCACGTCGTAGGTCGCGACCGGCTCGCCGGCGGCGTTGCTCACGACGGCGTCCCAGCGCACCTCGCCGTAGTCCGCCGAGCGCCGCGGCGAGATCTGCTTGACGGTGAGCAGCACCGAGATCTCGTCGTCGACCTTGACCGGGGTCAGGAAGCGCAGGTTGTCGACGCCGAAGTTGGCCAGCACAGGGCCCGGGTCGGGCTGGACGAACAGCCCGGCCGCGAGCGACACCACGAGGTAGCCGTGCGCGACGATCCCGCCGAAGAGCTCGTTCTTCTTCGCCGCCGCCTCGTCGGTGTGGGCGTAGAACGTGTCGCCCGTGAACTCGGCGAAGTGCTCGATGTCCGCGAGTGTCACGCGGCGCGACGCCGACTGCACGGTGTCGCCGATCCGCAGCTCCGCCAACGACTTCCGGAACGGGTGGACCTCCTCGATGCGCCGCTGTGACCCCTTCGTCCAGCGGCCGGTGATCGCCGTGAGCATGTCCGGGGAGCCCTGGAGCGCGGTGCGCTGCATGTGGTGCAGGATCCCGCGGACGCCGCCGAGCTCCTCGCCGCCACCGGCCCGGCCGGGGCCACCGTGGACGAGCATCGGCAGCGGCGAGCCGTGGCCGGTGGACTCGGGCGCGGCCGCGCGGTCGAGCACGAGGATGCGCCCGTGCCACGGGGCGAGGCCGAGCGTGACGTCGCGGGCGACCTGCGGGTCGTGCGTCACGAGCGAGCCCACCAGGGAGCCCTTGCCGCGGGCGGCGAGCGTGATCGCCTCGTCGACGGTGTCGTAGGAGATGACGGTGCTCACCGGGCCGAACGGCTCGACGTCGTGCGGCTCCACCGCGCCCTCGCGCGCCCGCAGCAGCACCGGCGCGAGGAAGGCGCCGACGGCGAAGTCCGCGTCGACGAGCTCGGCCGAGTCGGGGTTGCCCCAGACGACGTCGCACGAGGCCTGGAGCGATGCGATCGCCTTGCGCACCTCGTCGCGCTGCTCCACCGACGCGAGCGCGCCCATGCGCACGTCCGGGTTCGCCGGGTTGCCCACGGAGGTTGTCGCGAGCCGGGCACCGATCGCCTCGACCACGGCGTCGGCCATGCCCGAGGGCACGATGGCCCGGCGGATCGCGGTGCACTTCTGCCCCGCCTTGACCGTCATCTCGGTGACCACGCCCTTGACGAACAGGTCGAACTCGGGGTCGTCGACGGTCACGTCCGGGCCGAGGACCGAGCAGTTGAGCGAGTCGGCCTCGACGCCCAGCTGGACGCCGCCGTGCAGCACGTTCGGGTGGCTGCGCAGGATGCCGGCGGTGTGCGCCGAGCCCGTGAACGCGACGGAGTCCTGCACCGTGAGCGCGTCGAGCAGGCCCGACGCGCTGCCGCTGAGCAGCTGCAGCGTCCCCTCGGGGAGGATCCCGGACTCGATGATCCGGCGGACCACGAGCTCGGTGAGGTATGCCGTCTGGCTGGCCGGCTTGACGATGCTAGGCACCCCGGCGATGAAGGCGGGCGCGAGCTTCTCGAGCATTCCCCACACGGGGAAGTTGAAGGCATTGATCTGCACCGCGACGCCCGGCCGGGTGGTGTAGACGTGCTGCCCGACGAACTGGCCCTGGCGCCCCAGCTGCTCCAGGCCGCCGTCGAGGTAGACGGTGTCGGCCGGCATCTCGCGGGTGCCCTTGCTCGCGACGGAGAAGAGCGTGCCGAAGCCGCCGTCGATGTCGACGGCCGAGTCGCGCTTCGTGGCGCCGGTGCGGGTCGAGAGCTCGTAGAACTCGTCCTTGCCCGCCGTGAGGTGCTTGGCGACCTCCTTGATGAGGGCGGACCGCTCGTGGAAGGTCAGGTCCCGCAGCGCCGGGCCACCCACCGTGCGCGCGTGCTCCACCATCGCCCCGACGTCCAGGCCGGTGGAGGAGATCCGGGCGACCTCCTCGCCGGTCGTGGCGTCCCGCAGCGGGGTGCCCTCGTCGGAGGCGCGGAACCACCGGCCCGCGGCATAGCTCTCGAGCATCGACATGGGGTGTTGTCCTCTCCCTCGGTGCGTGCCACACTATTACAGACCGCTCGGTCAGTAAATGCCTGCGCGGCCATTCCCTGTGCCACCGGCTGTGCTCCCTCGCCGTGGCGGGGGATGCTGGTTCCCACCACCCTCGGGAGGACGCGATGACGACGGCTCCGGAACGCACCCGCGGCGACGCCGCAGGCGACGACGCGGCATACGAAGCGGGCTTCGACGCCACCATCGCACGCGGCGACCGCATCGAGCCACGGGACTGGATGCCCGAGGGCTACCGGAGGACGCTGGTGCGGCAGGTCGCGCAGCACGCGCACTCGGAGATCATCGGCATGCAGCCCGAGGGCAACTGGCTCACCCGGGCACCCTCGCTGCGGCGCAAGGCGATCCTGCTCGCCAAGGTGCAGGACGAGGCCGGCCACGGGCTGTACCTCTACTCCGCGTGCGAGACCCTCGGCGTCTCCCGGCAGGAGCTCACCGAGATGCTCATCGACGGCCGGCAGAAGTACTCCTCGATCTTCAACTACCCGACCCTGTCGTACGCCGACGTCGGCACGATCGGCTGGCTCGTCGACGGCGCCGCGATCTGCAACCAGGTGCCGCTGTGCCGCACCTCGTTCGGGCCGTACGGCCGCGCGATGATCCGCATCTGCAAGGAGGAGTCCTTCCACCAGCGGCAGGGCTACGAGCTGCTCATGACGATGATGCGCGGCACCGACGAGCAGCGGGCGATGGTGCAGGAGTCGGTGGACCGCTTCTGGTGGCCGGCGCTGATGATGTTCGGCCCTCCGGACGCCGAGTCGCCCAACACGCAGCAGTCGATGGCGTGGGGGATCAAGCGCAACACCAACGACGACCTGCGCCAGCGGTTCGTCGACATGACGGTGCCGCAGGCCAATGCGCTCGGCGTCACCCTGCCCGACCCCGACCTGCGCTGGAACCCCGAGCGCGGCGCGCACGACTTCACCCAGCCCGACTGGACCGAGTTCATGCAGGTGGTCAAGGGCAACGGACCGTGCAACGCCCAGCGGATCGCCCACCGCCGCAAGGCGCACGAGGACGGTGCCTGGGTGCGCGAGGCGGCGACGGCGTATGCCGCGAAGCAGGCCGCCGCGGCGAACGACGAGAAGGGTGTGGCATGACCGACGAGACCGCCAAGGGCCAGGGCGTGCGCGCCGAGTGGCCGCTGTACGAGGTGTTCGTCCGCGGCAAGCGCGGGCTCAACCACGTGCACGTGGGCTCGCTGCACGCCGCCGACGACCAGATGGCGCTGATGCACGCCCGCGACGTCTACACGCGGCGCAACGAGGGCGTGAGCATCTGGGTCGTGAAGTCGGTCGACATCGCCGCCTCGAGCCCGGACGAGAAGGACCCGATGTTCGCCCCGAGCGGGGACAAGGTCTACCGGCACCCGACCTTCTACACGATCCCCGACGACGTCCCCCACATGTGAGCGCGTGATGAGCCACCCCACCCCCGACCCGAACGCAGCCGACGGCTCCGTCTACGACGGGCTGCTCGAGCACGAGCCGGCCGGCGACGCCGCCCACTGGGCGTTCGGCACCGACTTCGAGGACCCACTCGCCGGCGTCGACACGACCATCCCCGAGGGGGTCGACCCGGCGGTCCTCGGCGCGTACTCGCTCATGCTCGCCGACGACGCCCTCATCGCCTCGCACCGGCTCTCCGAGTGGTGCAGCCGCGCCCCGGACCTCGAGGAGGACATCGCCCTCGCGAACATCGCGCTCGACCTGCTCGGCCAGGCCCGGCTGCTGCTCGCCCGCGCCGCGGCCGCCGATCCTGCGCTCGTGCCCGCGCTGCCCGAGGGTTCGCCGGTCCCGCCGGAGGACGCGCTCGCGTTCTTCCGGGGCGACCAGGAGTTCCGCAACGTCCGGCTCGTCGAGCTCGACAACGGCGACTTCGCGGTGACCATCGTCAAGCTGCTGCTGTTCTCCTGCGCGCGGATCGCCGTGTTCGAGCGGCTGGTCGACAGCCGCGACCACGTCCTGTCGGCCGTCGCCGCGAAGGGCGTCAAGGAGCTGACGTACCACCGCGACTTCGCCGGCCGATGGTTCCTCACCCTGGCCCAGGGCACCGAGGAGTCCCGGCGCCGGCTGGAGGCCGCGCTGACCTCGGTCTGGCCGCTGTTCGCCGAGCTCTTCGACACCCACGACGCCGAGCGGGCCGCCGCCGAGCAGGGAGTCGGGGTGGACCCGGCGACGGTGGCGGACGAGGTCGGCGTCGTCCTGGCGCAGGTGTTCGCGATGAGCGGCGTGGAGCAGCCCGCTCCGGTCCGGATGGCCGCGGTCGCCGGCCGCACCGGGCGCGACGGCATGCACACCGAGGCCCTGAGCCGTCTGCTCGCCGAGATGCAGTCCGTCGCCCGCGCGCACCCGATGGGGCAGTGGTGACCGCCGTGTCCACCCGCGCCGGGCGGGCGGTCGGCAACCGGACGGCGGGCACCGTGCGCCCGTCCCACGCCCCGGGGTCCGAGCAGTTGCGGGAGCGGGCGTATGCCGTGGCGCGCACCGTCGTCGACCCCGAGCTGCCCATGCTAACGCTCGAGGACCTCGGCGTCCTGCGCGGCGTCGAGGTCGAGGCCGACGGCGCCGTGGTTGTCTCGATCACCCCGACCTACTCCGGCTGCCCGGCGATGGCGACGATGCGCGACGACCTCGTGCGCGAGCTCGCCGTGGCCGGCATCCCCGCCCGGGTCGCGGTGTCCCTGTCCCCGGCGTGGTCCAGCGACTGGATCAGCGAGCACGGTCGCGCCGCCCTGGCCGAGGCGGGGATCTCCGCCCCGCACCCGGTGGGCCGTCGCGTCGGCAGCGGACCCGTGCCGCTCACCCTCGCGCCCACCCGCCGCGCCGTCACCTGCCCCCGGTGCGGCTCCGCGAACACCGCCCTCACCTCCGAGTTCGGGCCGACGTCGTGCAAGGCGCTCTACCGCTGCACGTCCTGCCTCGAGCCGTTCGAGCACGTCAAGGAGATCTGAGTGACCGCAACGGGTTCCCTCCTCGTCCCCGCCGGCCGCCGGCGCGGGCCGCGGTTCCACGAGCTCACCGTGCACTCGGTCGAGCGGCTCACCGACGACTCCGCGGCCGTCACGTTCGACGTGCCCGAGGAGCTCGCGGCCGAGTACGACTTCGCGCCCGGGCAGTCGCTGACCATCCGGCGCACCGTCGACGGCGTGGAGGAGCGGCGGCAGTACTCCATCTGCGCCGCCGCCGGGGAGCGCCCCCGCATCGGCGTCCGCGAGATCCCCGACGGTCTGTTCAGCCGCTGGCTCGTCCGGGAGGTCAGGGCCGGGGACGTCCTCGAGGTGCAGACGCCGTCGGGCTCGTTCCGCGCGGACCCGACCGTGGGCGAGCGGCACCTGTGCATCGCCGCCGGGTCCGGCATCACGCCGATGCTGTCGATCGCCGCGAGCGTGCTCGCCCACCCCGACTCCGAGCTGACGCTGTTCTACGGCAACCGGACCACCGGCTCGGTGATGTTCGCCGAGGAGCTCGCCGACCTCAAGAACCGCTACGGCTCGCGGTTCCAGCTCGTGCACGTCCTCTCGCGCGAGCCGCGCGACGTCCCGCTGTTCTCCGGCCGTCTCGACGCCGAGCGCATCCGCGCCCTCACCGGGGCGTTCGTGCCGATCGACGCGATCGACCACGTCTGGCTCTGCGGGCCGCACGCCATGATCGAGGGGGCTCGCGAGGCGCTGGCCGACCTGGGGGTCGAGCCGAAGCGCGTGCACTTCGAGCTCTTCTACGTCGACGCGCCGCCGCCGGAGCTGCACCGGCCCGACGAGGAGCTCGCCGGTGAGACGAGCGAGGTCACCGTCGTCCTCGACGGGCTGACCAGCACCGCCCCGATCTCGCGGTCGACGAGCATCCTCGACGGAGCGCAGCGCACCCGCACCGACCTGCCGTTCGCCTGCAAGGGCGGGGTCTGCGGCACGTGCCGCGCGCTCGTCCGCGAGGGCGAGGTCGACATGCGCCGCAACTACGCCCTCGAGGACGGCGAGGTCGACGAGGGCTTCGTCCTCACCTGCCAGTCCTACCCCGTCAGCGAGCGCGTCACCGTCGACTTCGACGCCTGAGCGTCCCTGTCCCGCAAGGAGATCCCCGTGCCCGAAGCGTTCATCGTCGACGCCGTCCGCACCCCCATCGGCCGGTATGCCGGTGCACTGGCGTCCGTGCGCCCCGACGACCTGGCGGCCCTCGTGGTGGGTGAGGTCGTCCGCCGTGCCGGGGTGGACCCGTCGCTGGTCGACGAGGTCGTCCTCGGCGCCGCGAACCAGGCGGGGGAGGACAACCGCAACGTCGCCCGCATGGCCTGGCTGCTCGCCGGGCTGCCCGACTCGGTGCCCGCCTTCACCGTCAACCGGCTCTGCGCCTCGGGCATGACCGCGATCACCACGGCGCGCCAGATGGTCGCCGCCGGCGACGCCGACGTCGTCGTGGCCGGCGGGGTCGAGTCGATGACACGGGCACCCTGGGTGCAGGAGAAGCCGGCGAAGGCGTTCGCCCGACCCGGGGCGGCGTTCGACACCTCGATCGGCTGGCGGTTCACCAACCCGCGGTTCGACGCCGACACCACGCTGACCATGCCGCAGACCGCCGAGCGGGTGGCCCAGCGGTGGGGGCTGACCCGGGAGGAACTCGACGCCTTCGCCCTGCGCTCGCACCAGCGGGCGGTGACAGCCATCGAGGCGGGCCGGTTCGAGGCCGAGACCGTGGCGGTCCCCGTCGGCGACGGCGAGGTCGCGGTCGACGAGGGCCCGCGGTCCGACACCAGTCTGGAGAAGCTCGCCCGCCTGCGGCCGCTGCACGGTCCGGACGGACTCGTCACGGCCGGCAACTCCAGCGCCCTCAACGACGGTGCGGCAGCGGTCGTCGTCGCGTCGGAGGCGTTCGTGGAGAAGCACTCCCTCACGCCCCGGGCCCGCATCGTCGGTGGCGCCAGTGCCGGCGTCGCGCCCGACGTCATGGGCATCGGGCCGGTACCCGCCACGCGCAAGGCGCTCGAGCGTGCCGGCTGGACCGTCGACGACCTCGACGCCGTCGAGCTGAACGAGGCGTTCGCCTCGCAGTCCCTCGCCTGCGTCCGTGACCTCAAGCTCGACGAGGAGGTCGTCAACGCCGACGGGGGTGCCATCGCGCTCGGGCACCCGCTGGGCTGCTCGGGCACCCGGATCGTCGTGACCCTGCTCGGCCGGCTGGACCGCGCCGGGGCGCGCCGTGGGCTGGCGACGATGTGCGTCGGCGTCGGGCAGGGCACCGCGCTGCTGCTGGAGCGCCCGTGAGCGCCGGCCCGGGTGCCGCCGCGGCGGCTGCGGCCGAGGCGGCTGCGGCCGAGGCGGCCGAGGGCCGGTTGCCGGCCCGGGTCGGCGTCTACGGCGGCGGCCGGATGGGGGCGGGGATCGCGCATGCCTTCGTCTCCGCCGGTTCGCAGGTGGTCGTCGTCGAGGGCTCGGCGCAGGCCGCCGACGCGGCGGCCGAGCGCATCGCCGGCAGCCTCGCCAAGGGGGCGGACCGCGGGACCCTCGGGGTCGACGCGGAGGCCGCGCGCGCGGCATACCGGACGACGACGGACCCGGCCGACCTCGCCGACGTGACGCTGGTCGTGGAGGCGGTGCCCGAGGACGTCGAGCTCAAGCGGCAGGTGTTCGCCGCGGTCGAGCAGGCGGCGCCGGACGCCGCGCTCGCCACGAACACGAGCTCGCTGTCGATCGACTCGATCGCCGACGGGTTGTCGCGGCCGGAGCGACTGGTCGGCCTGCACTTCTTCAACCCCGTCCCCGTCAGCGACCTCGTCGAGGTCGTCGTCGGGCGGCGCACCGACCCCGGCCTGGTGGACGAGGCCCGCGCGTGGGTCGCCGCCCTGGGCAAGACAGGGATCACGGTGCAGGACGCGCCGGGGTTCGCGAGCAGCCGGCTCGGCGTCGCGATCGCGCTCGAGGCGATGCGGATGGTGCAGGAGGGCGTGGCCAGCGCCGAGGACATCGACACGGCGATGACGCTGGGCTACCGGCACCCGGTGGGGCCGCTGCGCACCACCGACATCGTCGGGCTCGACGTGCGGCTGGCCATCGCGGAGCACCTCGCGCGCGAGCTCGGGCCGCGGTTCGAGCCGCCGCAGCTGCTGCGGGACAAGGTCGCGGCCGGCGAGCTGGGCCGCAAGACGGGGCGCGGCTTCTACGACTGGTGACGGGCCGCGGCGGTCGCCAGGCCGTCGAACGCGATCGTCGTGATGGCCTCGGAGAGCTGGCGCGCGTCGGCCGAGCCGCCGGGTCGGTGCCACTCCACGAGCGAGTTGACCATGCCGAAGAGCAGCCGGCTCACCAGCTGGGGTGACACGTCCGAGCGCAGCGACCCCTCGTTGACGGCCTCCTGCACGAGGGCGGCGAGCCGGGCGTCGATGGCGCGGCGACGGCGCAGGGCCTCCAGCTCGACCTCGCTGTTGCCGCGCACCCGGAGCAGCAGGGTGACCGCGGGCTGGTGCTCGACGAGGACCTCGACCGAGAGCTGCACGGCGCGACGAAGTCGTTGGTATGCGGTCGAACCCGGCTCGTGGCGCTCTGCCTCGTCGATGACCGCGGTGAGGCCGTCGAGGGCCTCGTCGAGCGCCTGCGAGAGCAGGTGCTCCTTGCCCGGGACGTGGTGGTAGATCGCCGACTTGCTGAACCCGAGGGCGCGGGCCAGGTCGCCCATGCTCGTGCCGTCGTAGCCCTGCTCGTTGAACAGGTCGACCGCCCGGCGCAGCACCGTCTGCTGGTCGCGCCCGGGTCGGCCCCGCCGCGGTGCGGTGGTCCCGCCGTCGGTCGTGCTCACGCGGCCACTGTCCCACAAGCTCAACGGGCCACGGGGGTGGTCGCGACGCGCGTCGCACGGGTGATCCCGACGCGTCTCACGGGTCGTCGCGGCGGGGAAGGGGCCTCGGCGCGCCTGCGAGGTTGGTCACGCCGCATTTCGGGCCCCATTCGGAACAGGGGGCGGGGCGCGTGCTGTTGTCCCCACCATGCGAGCAATCACGTATGCGCAGTACGGCGGTCCCGACGTCCTCGAGGTCACCGAGCGGCCTGACCCCCGGGTGGGCCCGGGCGAGGTCCTGGTCCGGGTCCGGTCGGCGTCGGTCAACCCGGTCGACTGGAAGGTCATGGCGGGCTACCTCGACCCGCTGATGCAGGTGGACTTCCCGGCCATCCCCGGGTGGGACGTCGCCGGGGTCGTCGAGGCAGTCGGCCTGGACACGCCCGCGTTCGCGGTCGGTGACGAGGTCGTCGCCTACGCGCGCAAGGACTGGGTGCAGCAGGGCACCTTCGCCGAGCTGGTGTCGGTGCCGGCCCGCACGGCCGCCCGCAAGCCCGCCTCCCTCGACTGGGACCAGGCCGCGGGCCTCCCGCTGGCCGGCCTCACGGCATACCAGCTGCTCACCCGCCTGGGCCTGCGCGAGGGCGAGACAGTCCTCGTGCACGCCGCCGCGGGAGGCGTCGGGGTGCTGGCCGTGCAGATCGCCCGCGCGCTCGGCGCCCGCGTCATCGGCACGGCGTCGGAGTCCAACCACGAGTTCCTGCGGGGGCTCGGCGTGGAGCCGGTGACCTACGGCGACGGGCTCGTCGAGCGGGTCCGGGAGCTGGCGCCGCAGGGCGTCGACGTCGTCGCCGACTTCGTGGGCGACGTGCTCGACGACACCCTCGCCGTGCTCGCCGAGGGTGGCCGGCACGGGTCCGTGGCGGACGGCTCGGTCGCGGAGAAGGGCGGCCTGTACGCGTGGGTGCGCCCCGACTCCGCCGACCTGCAGGCGCTCTCCGACCTCGCCGACGAGGGCAGGCTGACCGTCCCGGTGGCGGCGTCCTTCCCGCTCGAGGAGACGGCGAAGGCGTTCGAGCTCAGCCAGGGCGGCCACGTGCGCGGCAAGATCGCGATCCGCGTCAGCGAGTGAGGCAGTCGTCCGGGCCGGTTGTGCAGCAACCGGACCCGGACGGTCGAGACACGGGAGCGCCCCGGGACCCGTCCCGGGGCGCTTCGTCGTTCACGGCCTCCCGGTCGCCTCGGTGACCGCGCGCCAGAGCCGCTCGCGGGCGGCCTCGGACTCGACCCGCACGGGCGCGTAGTGCGTGGACCGCGCCCGGCGGTCGTGCCAGAACCGTCCGGTCCCGGTCGGCTCCTCGGTCGCGACCAGCCAGACGACGGTGTCGGCGCCCCCGCGGGCGTCGCGCAGGATGGGGCCGGCGACCTTGGCGAAGCCGGGCAGCGAGTCGGTCACCCCGGGGGTGTCCGCCCAGCCGGGGTGCATCGAGTGCACGGCCGTCCCCTGCCCGTCGAGCTCGCGCGCCCAGCGCTCGGCCAGCACCACCTGCATCCGCTTGGTACGGGCGTATGCCGTGGTGCCCGAGTAGGTGCCGCGCGTGTACTCGTAGTCGTCCTCGGGCAGCGGCTGGGCGTACATGCCACCCGAGGACACGACGACGACGCGGCCGCCGGCGAGCAGGTCGCCGAGGGCGAAGGTGAGGGCGTGCGGGCCGAGGACGTGCGTGGCGTACGTCAGCTCGTGTCCCTGCGGGCTGACCCGGCGCTCCGGCGGGAGGACGCCGGCGTTGTGGACCAGGGCGTGGAGCGCGGGCAGCTCGTCGCGCAGCCGCGCGGCATACGCCTCCACGGCGTCGAGGTCGCTGAGGTCGCAGACGTCGAGGTCCGTCTCGGCGGACGGCACCTCGGCGACGAGCCGCCGGCGCGCGGCCTCCAGCCGGTCGGCATCGCGGCCGACGAGGCGCACGTGGGCTCCGAGCCCGGACAGGCCGGCCGCCGTGGCGAGGCCGAGGCCGCCGCTCGCGCCCGTCACGACCACGGTGCGACCGGCGAGGACGCCGGGCCTGGGGTCGGCCGGCCACCAGGCGCGACGCAGCGCCGGGCCCACCTTGCTGTAGCCGAGCACCACCGACTTGTCGAGGAGCCAGTCCAGCCCGTCCGTCACTGCTGCCATGGGAACAACCCTAGGCAGGCTGCCGGGGGCTCGCTCGACCGAGGCCGCGAGTGCGGTGGCCGGGGACGACGAAGGGCCCACACTCTCGTGTGGGCCCTTCGTACTGGGCGACCCCGACGGGACTCGAACCCGCGACCTCCGCCGTGACAGGGCGGCGCGCTAACCAACTGCGCTACGGGGCCTCGGATGGCTCTGAGGCCTTGCAAAACAGTATCCCCAACGGGATTCGAACCCGTGCTACCGCCGTGAAAGGGCGGGGTCCTAGGCCGCTAGACGATGGGGACCGGCACTTCGCCGAACCCTCGCCCAGCGACTGCGCTCGGATCCGTCGAGGACTCCGAAAGCATAGGGGTACCCCGCCCCGATCTCCAAAACGGGCCCCGGGGGCCGATCACCCCCTCGCCTCACGCAGGGCCGTGCGCACGAGGTCGAGCGCCTCCGTGTCGCCCAGACCCGCGGACACGGCTCGACCGGCGAAGTCCGCGGCGCTGCGGCCGAGGGCGATATCCGTGGCCAGCGCCCCCGGCGCGACGACGGTGCCGGCCCGTCGGCCGGTGGTGACGAGCCCGTCGGCCTCGAGCTGCTTGTAGGCGCGGGCGACCGTGTTGACGGCGAGCCCGATCTCGGCGGCCAGCGAGCGGACGGTCGGCAGGTGGTCGCCCTCCCGGAGGTCGCCGTCGGCGATCCGCTGCGCCACCTGCGCCCGCACCTGCTCGAACGGCGGGTCCGCGACCGCGGGGTCGATCGTGACGAGGGGCCGGCTCACGACGCGGACCCCGTCCACTCCAGCAGGCGCTCGACCGGCCACGTGGTGACGATCCGGTCGTCGGGGATGCCGAGGCGCTCGGCGCGCTCGCAGCCGTACGCCTTCATCTCGAGCTGCCCGGGCGCGTGGGCGTCGGAGTCGATCGCGAACAGGCAGCCGACCTCCATCGCCAGCTCGACGAGCTCGTCGGGCGGGTCGCACCGCTCCGGGCGGCTGTTGATCTCCACGGCGGTGCCGTGCTCGGCGCAGGCCTCGAAGACGGCCCGGGCGTCGAACTCCGACTGCGGCCGCTTGCCCCGCGTGCCCTCCACGAGCCGGCCGGTGCAGTGGCCGAGGACGTTGACGCGCGGGTTCGAGACGGCGGCGACCATGCGCCGGGTCATCGGAGCGGCGTTCATCCGCAGCTTGGAGTGGACGCTGGCGGTGACGACGTCGAGCTGCCCCAGCATGCGGTCGGTCTGGTCGAGCGAGCCGTCGTCGAGGATGTCCACCTCGATGCCCTTGAGCAGCCGGAAGCTGTCGCCGAGCGACGCGTTGACCGCGTCGACGATGGCCAGCTGCTTGGTGAGGCGCTCGGCGGTGAGCCCGTTGGCGACCCGCAGCTGCGGGGAGTGGTCGGTCAGCGCGAGCCACTCGTGGCCGAGCTCGACGGCGGTGAGGACCATCTCCTCGATCGGGCTCCCGCCGTCGGACCAGGACGAGTGCGAGTGGCAGTCGCCGGTGATGCGCGCGAGGAGCTCCTCGCCACCGGTGACGAGCGGTTTCGCCTTGTCCTGCAACGTTGCCAGGTATGTCGGGAGCTCCCCGTCCAGCGACTCCGCAACGACTCCCGCGGTGGACTTCCCGATCCCGGGCAGGTCCTGGAGCGTGCCCGCCTCGTGGCGTGCCCGCAGCTCGTCCTCCGGCGTCTCGCGGACGGTGACCACGGCCTTGCGGAAGGCCTCGACGCGGTAGGACCCGGCGCGCTCGCGCTCGAGCAGGAAGGCGATCCGGCGCAGCGCCTCGTCAGGCGCGACGGGGGCGGTGAGGGGGGCGACGGCAGCGACCACGCGGCATACCCTCCCGGCTCACCAGGAGGTGTGCAGCGGCCGGCCCTCGGCGAAGCCGGCAGTGCTCTGCAGCCCCACGACCGCGCGCTCGGCGAACTCCTCGATGGTCCGCGCACCGGCATACGTGAAGCTCGAGCGCACGCCCGCCACGATCTGGTCGATGACGTCCTCGACGCTGGGGCGCTCGGGGTCGATGAACATGCGCGCCGAGGAGATCCCCTCCTCGAAGAGCGCCTTGCGCGCCCGTTCGTATGCCGTGTCCGTCGCCGTGCGGTTGCGCACCGCGCGGCTGCTCGCCATGCCGAAGGACTCCTTGTACCGCCGGCCGCGCTCGTCGGTGAACAGGTCGCCGGGGGACTCCAGGGTCCCGGCGAACCACGAGCCCACCATGACGTTCGAGGCGCCGGCGGCCAGGGCGAGGGCGACGTCGCGCGGGTGGCGCACACCGCCGTCGGCCCAGACGTGCCTGCCGTGCCGCCGGGCCTCGGTGGCGCACTCGAGCACGGCCGAGAACTGGGGGCGCCCGACCGCGGTCATCATCCGGGTGGTGCACATGGCGCCGGGCCCGACGCCGACCTTGACGATGTCGGCCCCGGCCTCGATGAGGTCGCGCGTTCCTGCGGCGGAGACGACGTTGCCCGCCGCCACCGGGACCTGCGGGTCGAGCGCCCGCACGGCCCGCAGCGCGTCGAGCATCTTCTCCTGGTGGCCGTGCGCAGTGTCCATGACGAGCAGGTCGACTCCGGCCTCGAGGAGGGCGGCGGCCTTGCCGGCGACGTCGCCGTTGATGCCGACGGCGGCGGCGATCCGCAGGCGGCCCTGCGCGTCGGTGGCGGGGGTGTAGAGCCGGGCCCGGAGCGCACCCGCGCGCGTGATGATGCCGACGAGCTCGCCGGCGTCGTCGACGACGGGGGCGACGTGGTGGTGGGTGGTCGCGAGGGTGTTGAAGGCCTCCTCCGGGTCCGTGCCGTCGGTGACGAGGACGGGCTCGCGGGTCATGACCTCCTGCACCTGCGTGAACCGGTCGACACCGGTGAGGTCGGCCTCGGTCACGATCCCGATCGGGCGCCGGCCGGACTCGTCGACGACCACGGCGGCGCCGTGGGCCCGCTTGGGCAGCAGGACGAGGGCGGCGCCGGCCGTCTCGTGTGCGCTCAGGGTGATCGGGGTGTCGTGGACGAGGTGGCGCTGCTTGACCCAGGCGGTGACCTCGCTGACCACGTCGACTGGGATGTCCTGCGGGATCACCGCGAGGGCGCCGCGACGGGCGACCGTCTCGGCCATCCGGCGCCCTGCGATCGCGGTCATGTTCGCGACGACGAGGGGGATCGTCGTGCCGCTGCCGTCGGACGTCGTCAGGTCGACGTCGAGGCGGCTCGTGACGTCGGAGCGGCTCGGGACCATGAAGACGTCGTCATAGGTCAGGTCGAGCTGGGGCTGGAGGCCGTTGAGGAACTGCACGCGCCCGAGTCTAGGTCGGGCGCGTGCGGCGGCAGCCCGGCCGCCGCGGGGTGGTCAGGCTGCTGCGGCACCGATGCGCATGCGGATCGGTGCCACCACAGTCAGTGGGAGCCGAACTGGTTGCGGACGATCGCGTCCCACACCCGGTCGCCCCCGACGGTGCGGGCCGTGATGGCGGCGCGGGCGGCGGCGGTGACGACGTACCGGCTGCGTGGCGCGCGCGACTCCACCGCCTTGAGGACGACCTTGGCCACGGCCTCGGGGCCGCTCGCGAGCAGCGGGTTGGAGTAGCCGCCCGTGGTGATGCTCGCGCTGGCCGTGAGCAGGCCGGCATACGGCGAGCCGTCGGTGTCGGCGTGCGCCTCGGACGTCAGCGCGGTCTCCTCGAACCCGGTGCGGATCAGTCCCGGCTCGACGAGGCTGACGGAGATGCCGAAGGGGCGGACCTCGTTGCGCAGGGCGTCGCTGATCGCCTCCACGGCGTACTTGGTGGCGTGGTAGTAGCCGCCGACCGGCCAGGTGAGCCGGCCGCCCATGGAGCCGATGTTGACGATGCGGCCCGAGCGGGCCGCGCGCATCGCCGGGAGCACGAGCTGGGTCAGCCGGGCGAGGCCGAAGACGTTGGTCTCGAACATCTGCCGCACCTTGTCGAGGTCGGTCTCCTCGATCGTTCCGTACTCGCCGTACCCGGCGTTGTTGACGAGCGCGCCGACCCGGCCGTGCTCGTCCTGGACCGCCTGCACGGCCACGGTCATCGACTCCTCGGAGGTCACGTCGAGCGCCAGCACGCGAGCGCCTGCGGACTCGAGGTCGGCCAGGGTCTCCGGCCGCCGCGCTGTCGCGTAGACGGTGTGGCCCGCCTTGACCAGCAGCTCGGCCGTGGCCCTGCCGATCCCCGACGAGCAGCCGGTGACGAGGACGGGGGCGAGGGAGGTGGTGGTCATGGGCGGTCCTTCCCGCGTCGGGCGAGGAACCGTTCCACGCCGGCGTAGGCCACCCACCCGACCGCCAGGGCCGCGAGGAACGCGACCCAGCTCGACAGGTCGGGCCACAGCGCCGTGACGAGCTCGCGGACGAGCACCATCGCGCAGATCGCGACGACGAGCGGCAGGTACGTCGCGGCGCCCGTGCGCCGGGGCCGCTGGGACGTGGGGGCCATGGCGACAGTCTGCCGGACCGCGCGGGGCGTCAGCGCCGCGGCAGCGTGTACCGGGTGACGCCGTCGTCGGTCCGCACGACCAGCCCGTCGCCGTCGAGCAGGAGCAGGTCGAGGCGGCCGGTAGAGGCGACCTGGCCGACCTCGCGCCCGCTGCCGGTGTCGACGACCGTGAGGACGGTCGTCGGGGAGCCCCACCGCAGCGGGTCGAGGGGTGTGCTGTGGCGCTCGCGGGTGACCGCGAGCCCCGCGGTGCGCGCCACGACGTCACCGGTCACCGCGGCGGACCGGCCCGAACCGGTCTGCTCCCGCCCGGTGGCGGGGTCGAGCCCGGTGCCGCCGTCGGGCCCGTCCACGACGAGGGTCCCCGGAGCGACCGTCACGGACGTCACGCGCGGGCCGGGGCCGGCGGCGCAGGCGCCCAGGACCCGGGTCCACAGCGGGTCCGCGCCGTCGTACGCCGCCACGACGCACCGGCCGTCCTGCACCGCGGACAGGACCACGGGACCGTCGGGCACGCCGGTGGACTGGTCGCCGGGGACGAGCCCCTGCCGGCCGTCCACGGGGTCGACGAGCACGACCCCGCCGCCGGACGCGGCTGCGTACACGTGCGGGAGGCCCTGCCCCTCCGGCACCGCGACCCGGCCCGAGCCGGTGGTGCGCCACGCCTCGTGCCCGCCGGCGTCGAGCCCGACGAGGTCGCACGGCGCCGACGCGTCGGCCGGGCACGCCGCGACGAGGGTGCTGCCGCGCCGGGCCGCCAGCGGCACCGCCGCCAGGCCGGGCGGCGGCCGCCAGGTCCAGCGGCCCGTCCCGTCGAGCCCCACCGAGTCCACCCGGCCGGTGCCGGCGACGACGAGCCGCCCGTCCCCGGCATACGCCCGTCCGCCGGCGGCCGAGCCGAGCGAGACCGACTTCCCGGTCCGCAGGTCCAGCGCCGTGTGGTCGCCGCTGAGCAGGACCCGACCCACGACTCGCCCGTCCAGCGGCTTCGCCTGCCAGTCGCCCGCGACGCCGTGCGTGCGGGGTGTGGTTGCGTATGCCGAGAGCGCCAGCGCGGCAGCGACCACCACGACGGCGACGGCGCCGAGGAGGAGCCTGCGGGGGTTGCGGCGCAACGGGTCTGTGCGGCTCACGAGTCCCGGTCGGCCCGGGAGGCGTTGCGGCGCGGGCGGATCCGCACGGCCGGCAACGCGGGGGCGGGCAGGTGCTGGACGGCACCGGCATACCCCTGCACCTCGCCGAACCGGTCGGAGCCGGCCATCCACTCCTCGCGCGCCCGTTCGATGTCCTCGTGGCTGCGGCCGACGAAGTTCCACCACATGACGATCTCCTCCTCGAACGGCGGCCCGCCGAGCAGGAGGGCACGTGCCGTGGTGCCGGACCGGTTGGCGAGGACGAGTGAGCCGACCCCGGGCGGCAGGTGGCCCAGGCCGGCCCGGGGGAGGAGGGTGCCGGCGAGCTCGACCCCCTCGGTGTCGGCGAGGACGCCGTGCTCGTGGGACGGGTCGACGGCGAGCTCGAGCCGGGCGCCGGCCTGCAGGACGACCTCGGCGCCCAGCAGAGGGGTGGCCGTCCGCACCGGTGACACCTGTCCCGCCAGCGAGCCGAGGAACACCGACACGGTCGCGCCCTCGAGCTCGACCGGGGTCGGCGCGTGGTGCTGGAAGTCGCGCGGCGCGTCACGGTCGGAGTCGGGCAGGGCCACCCACAGCTGCACGCCGTGCAGCGTGGTCGTGCCCGGTGTCGACACCTCCGAGTGGGCGATCCCGTGGCCGCCGGTCATGAGGTTGAGCTCGCCGGGGCGGACCAGCGCGTGGGTACCCAGGCTGTCGCGGTGCTCGACTTCCCCCGTGAACAGCCAGCTCACCGTCTGCAGTCCGGTGTGCGGGTGGGGCGGCACGTCCATGCCGCCGGTCCGCGAGACGTCGTCGGGGCCGTAGTGGTCGGCGAAGCACCACGCGCCGATCATCGAGCGCCGGCGCTGCGGCAGCGTGCGCCGGACGGTCATGGCCCGCGGTCCGCCGAGGGGGACGTCACGGGGCTCGAGCACCTCGACGTGGTGGTCACCCGCTGCCGCCCCGTCGGCGCCGTGGCAGACGGTCTCGTGCGGGTCGGTCTCGACGTTGCTCACCCGCACAGTCTGGCAGGACGTTCCATGTGCGGTTTCTGTGAGTTTGTCGGTGATGCGCCCCGTGGGCACCACCGCTGTCCTAGTCTTCCGCCCACCCCGACGAAGGCTGGAGCCTGATGCCACGGCGCTACCTTGAGCTGTACCCCGAGCTGTTCGCCGACCTCGACGAGGCGACCATCAGCCGCTTCCTGCAGACCGTCGGAAGCCGCGGCGACGGCAGCCTGTTCCCGCGCGAGGTCGTCGTGGACGTCGTCAACAGGGTGACGGGCGGCATCTCCTTCCAGGAGCACAGGGAACGCTGGCTGCGCGCGCGGGAGCAACCGACCGGCTAGGTGTACTGACCCGCGAGGTTGTTGACGCGGTTGATGGGTGGTCGTCCGGCGAGGGCGGTGTGGGCGCGGTGGTGGTTGTACTGGTGGAGCC
>NZ_JBHUYG010000052.1:0-29610 GCF_042668795.1 Pedococcus sp. NPDC057267
CCTCGGATGGAAGACCCCGGCCGAGGCATTCAACGAGCATCTACTCTTGCTCCAACAAGCCGGTGTTGCAACGACTGGTTGAACCCGGTCAGTACCTGTCCATCCGCTATACCGAACGCCTCGCCGACGCCGGGATCACCGCCTCGGTCGGCACCACCGGCGACTCCTACGACAACGCCGCCGCCGAGGCCCTGAACCGGCTCTTCAAGACCGAGCTCATCCGACGCCACGGCCCTTGGCGAACCCTCGAGCACGTGGAGTTCGAGGTCCTCAAATGGGTCGACTGGTACAACCGGGAACGACTGCACTCCTGGTGCGAGGACACCCCGCCGGTCGAGCACGAGAAGAACTACTACGCTGCCAAACACCCTCGCCGGCAACCGCCGAGGAAGCACACCTGACTCTCCACTGAACCCGGGGCGGTTCACACCCTGACCGCCCAGGGCGCGGTCCCGGCCGGCCCACCCCCGGTGGCGTCCCACCGCGGCCCGGGCAGCCGTACCGGGCGCAGCATCGTCGAGGTCGAACGGACCGTGGCCCGCAACGGGATGGTGTCCCTGGGGCAGCGGGCGGTGCTGGCAGCAGAGGTCCTGGCCGGACGGCGCGTCGGGATCTACATCGAGGACGGCGCCCCGCTGCTGTTCTTCGACCCCGACACCCGACAGCTGCTGCGCACCAGACCCAACCCCTTGAGCCCGGGTGAGGCCGCCACCTTGCAGCGGGCCCGCCCGGTCGGCCCGGTCCCACGACCCTCAACCGAACCCATCCGGGTGCAACGGCGGGCGTCGAACACCGGCGTGATCATGGTCGCCGGGCAGAAGGTCGCCCTGGGCCGCATCCACCGGCACACCACCGTCACCGTGCACGTGTCGGACACGACCCTGGCCATCGAGCTGCCCGACCAAGACGACCTCGTCATACGGCGGACCACGACCCAGCCCGTGCGTAGCATCAAAGGACAGCGGCCACGGACCGCTACAACCTCAGTTTCCTAGCCCACAGGTTGCACATCACCTGACGGACCGAGGTTGCACATCACCCGTCGGATCACAGCACCGAAGCACCGGAGGTCTTACTGTGCCGCACTGGTCGTCTTGTCGGTGGTTGAGCAGCGTCTGGACGCGGTCCGGGCGGTTCTGACTGGTGGTGATCTGGCGGTGGCCGCCGCAGCGTGTGCCATGCACCGAGTCATGTTGTGGTGGTGGGTGGGCGGGCGTAGAGCACCGGATGATCTGTCGTCGCCGGGCAGAAGGTGCTCTGGGCCGGACCCACCGGTACACGGCCGTTACCGTGCACGTGTCGGAAGCGACCCTGCCCATCGAGCCGCCACACCAGGACTACCTCGCCATCGGCCGGACCACAACCCAGTCCGTGCGTAGTTTCGAGGGACATCGGCCACGGACTGCTACACCTCAGCTTTATACCCCACAGTTTGCGACGACGGACCGAGGTTGCGAATCACCCACCGGACCACAGCCCCCTTGCCTTTCATCTCGGTAGTGACTTGATGTATTTGAGCCGTTCGACACGCCACTTCTGACTGCTCCCGCCTCAATCCGCTTGGCCAAACTGGAATTGTCCATTTCAGGAGAGCTTGCAAGGGTCGGGTTAACTTCGTTGCAATCTCGGGCGGATCGAGCCGCCAGGGTCGAGGCGCTGAACAATTTGACCACGGCAGGATGGGCTGTCGGCGTTCCGAGGAAGTGCCTGGGCTCTTGTCGCATAGCCCATGCCACCTCCACTCGGTTCGGATCGAATCACAAAGCGAGCGCAACGCCGAACAGGAACGGCGAGCCTCGCACCCGCCCGTCAGCCCAAGGCGCGCTAGGCGTCTTCCGTCTCCGGGCTCACCTCAGCACGGCCTGACAGAAGCGGACCACCCGTCGATTGGGTTGTGAGCCAATCGAGTAGGCGGCAAATTCTCTGAGAACCTGCGATTCTCCCTCACTATTAACCACTTCAGGGGCCCACGCGTGAAAGAAAAAACTCTCAATTTCCACCGGACGGGCGGCCACTACATCGATCCGCTCCTTGCGGAGAACTCCATGCAATAACAGTTGGCCCCTGCGCGATTCAACCCTAATTAAGGCGATCCTAATGGCCAGCACGCAGCCGCCCAAGCCCAGTACGCCCAAAATACGGCCTGCCCATCGTCCGGATTGAGGGTCTAAATAGGCCGAAGCTCCCGCCACGGAAATTAGCAAGACAGAAAGTGCCAAGACAAAACTCCAGGGTGAGCGGAGAACAACCCGCTCGCTGTTGATCAATTTCTGGATCACCTCGTTTCGCCACCCATCAGCATACGTGAACCGGTGAGCACGTTAAGCGGATGCGTTGGTAGCCACAGAGCGTAGGCCCGCGAAATTTGACGTGATCCGACACGCACATGCCCTAGTCCGTTCCACATGCCTCCCTTGGGTGGACTGGTTCGCAGACGAGCTAGGAGATTCCTTCCCGGCGAGAGCCACCGCGGTCCTAATCCGCCGAACTGGAAGTTCCTCCATAGAAGGCCGCCGCCGGTACCCGCCGCTGTAAGTATCCCATCTGCGGCGATGGATCCAGCATTGCGGCGCCAGCCGCCGTTTTCGGCCGCCTTCTGTTGGCTGCGAAGACCCCAAGCGGCAGCTTGCATGACAGCGCACGACGCCCAGCCCACGCCTGGGACCATGCATCCGACTGTCGCACCGATGGTGGCCAACCTTCCGCGGTGCCGCCATACCCAAGAACCGATCTGACGCCACAGGTGCCCATCCAAATCGCTGAGGTTAACGGGGTCCGTCGGGTAGGCGTAGGCACTGGAGGAGCCCCCTGGCTCAGGGTCGGTGCTAGTGAATCGCCCGGTGGCGGGGTTGTAGACCCGGTCGCCCATGAGGGTCAGGCCGGCAGTGCCGGTGCTGGTGGAGCGTTGTTTGGCGCCGAGCCATCCGTAGCCGACGGGCCCGGCAACGGTGTTGGTGGCGGTGGTGTCGGTGGGGGCGCCGTATTCGGTGTAGTCGCTCCAGGCGGTGATGCTTGTGCAGGCGGTGGTGGTTGCTTGGGTGGGGTCGATGCCGACGGTGGTGACGACGTCGCCGTGGGGGTTGGCCAGGGTGAGCTGTGCGGCGCCCGTGGTGGCGTCGATGCTGGCGCCGAGGTCGCCGCCGATGGATTCGGCGTAGCGGGTGGTTGTGGTGGTGGTGCCGGTGATGGAGGTGGTCCAACCGGGGTTGTCGCTGGTGTCGGTGTAGTGCCGGATCAGGGTGCTGCTGGTGCCGCCGGTGGTGGTTGCGGTTTGCCGACGCCCGGCGGAGTCGAGGGTGAAGGTGGTGGTGGTTGGGGTGCTAGCGCCCTGGGTGATGGCGCGGATGAGGTCGTCGTCGTAGTAGGCGAGGGTGATGTCGCCCTTGGTGGGGTCGGGGGCGTCGGCGCCGGGGATGGTGGTCTGCCGGCCGAAGGGGTCGTAGGTGTATGTGCCTGCGCTGTTGCCTCCGGTGGTGGGCCGGTCGGCGTTGTCGTAGGCGTAGCTGGTGGTGGTGGGGGTGTACCCGGTGGAGGTGCAGTTGCCGTCGGTGTGGTTGGTGCTGGTCAGGGAGGTGCGGCGCCCGTTGGTGTCGAAGGCGTAGGCGCGGACGACGCAGGGCGCGGCAGCGGTGGGTGGGGTGTCCGGCGATTGGGTGGTGCCGGTGGCGCTGGCAGTGGTGTCGGTGACGGTGGTCAGGCGCCCGTTCTGGTCGTAGGCGTAGGCACGGTCGTAGGCCTTGGCTCGGCCCACGGACGGGGCGGTGATGTCGGTCGGGTCGCTAACCCCGGGTGTTCCGTCAAACGCGGCCCCGTCGGGGGTGTACTCGTCGACGACCCGCCCGAGGGGGTCGTGATCCAGGGACCAGGTGAGCCAGGGCTGGTCCTGTGCCGGGGTGCCTGGGGTGTAGATGGTGTTCCCGGAGGTGTCGGTGGACTGGGTGACGGGGGTGACCTGCCCGGCGTAGGTCAGGGACGTCAGCTGGCCTGCTTGGTCGTACATCCGGTGTTGGTACACCTGGCCGGGCAGCACCTGGGTGGTCATGTTCCCGGTGGCGTCGAACGCTGCCGAGTAGGCCAGGGCTCCAGCGGTGCCGGCGCGGGTGATGGTCATCCCCGTGGTCAGGCCGCGGTGTTCGGTGGCGTTGGCGGCGTCGGTGCCGTCGTAGGTGTAGGTGGTGGTGCCGAGCGGGTCGGCGATGCTCGCGACGGCGCCGGCGCCGGGCTGGCCAGGGGGGGGCATAGGTGGTGTTGGTGGTGTCGTACGTGCCCGCCGTCGGGGTCTCAGCGCGGTAGGTGACCTGCCGGCCCCACAGGTCGGCCACGGCCGTCTTCGCAGTGCTGGTCAAGGTTCCGGCGCCCGGGTCGGTGGGGCCGGTGTAGTCGACCAGTCCCGTGGCGGGGTCGTAGTGGGTGAACGTGGCTGGCCGGGACGTCGAGCCGGCAATGTTGGCGGAGGTGGTTTGTGCCTTCGTGGGGCGCCCGGCTGCGTCGGGGGTGATGGTGGTGGTCCGGGTGGCGGTGCCGGAGGTCTCGAGTGTGGTGGCGGGGGTCAGCCAGTAGGAGTAGGCGGTGATCCTGCTGTCGGGCAGGGTGGGCCCGCTGGTCGGTGCCGCTGCGGGGTACGTGCGGCAGGTCAGGCCTGCCCATTCGGGGGTGCCGCCGCAGGCGCTGTCTTCGGTGTTGGTGCCGGCGGTGTAGTAGGCGGTGCGGGTCGTGCCGGCGTCAGTACCGGTGGATGCGGGCTGCCGTGTCTGGGTGACGCGGCCCTGGGTGTCGTACCGGGTGGTGCGGGTGATGGCCTGGGCCCCGGTACCGGTGGTGATCTTCACGGGGGTGCCGAGGGCCCACCCGTCGCCCTCCGTGGTGTCGGTCGAGGAAAGCTTGTCGTAGCTGTTCGTGGTGGTGCTGGTCGTCTCCTGGACGGTCCCGGTGGAGTCGACCGCCGTGATGGTGGTGGTCGTGGGAAGCCGGTAGGGGCCGCCGGTGGCGGGGTTGATGTCCCCGTTCGGGGCGCCGGCGTCGTAGTCGGTGTGGGTACGCGGTCGCAGGGTCAGCTGGCGCCCGTCGGTGAGGGTGATCAGCCGCTGCGGGGCGGTGACGTCGGTCACGGACAGTTCGTCGGGGGTGTACGCGGTCTGGGTCGAGAGTTGGTCCACCGCGGCCGAGGCCATGGGGGACCCGGCCGTGGCAGCGGCTTGGATGGTGTTGATTGCGGCCGCGTCCAGGGTGCGGCTGATGTTCCCGAGAGCGGTGTAGTCGGTCGCGGACAGCTGCCACGCACCGGCGCCGTAGCTGGCGGTGTTGACGGTGTACCCCTGGTCATCGACGTAGGACAGGTCGGCGTACGGCCAGTCACTGGCCGTGATCGCGGCCGGGCTGGTGCTGGTCACGGGGTGGTCCGGACCGAACACGGCGTACCCAGTGGCCGGGGTCTTCCGCTGGTTCCACGCGCCCACGGTGGCAGCCTGGACCGACGGCAGCCCGGTCGTGGTGATGGTCGGGTCGATGCCGTACACGAACGACGCCAACGCGGCGCTGGACCCTCCCGTAGTGGCCGGGTCGCGGGTCACCTGCGCCAGCCGCTGCGAGGCGTCATAGGTGAACCGGTACGGGGCCAGCCCGGTCGGGGTGATCGACGCGATCCGGGTCGAGGCACCATCCCAGCTGTACCCGGTGGTCAACCCAGTCACCGGGTTGGTGACCGACGCCAGCCGGTGACTGGAGTCGTAGGCGTAGGTCGCGACGGTGACGGTCTTCATAGCGGCGGTGCCTGGGTCCCACATGGTCGGCGTGACGGACTTGACCTGCCCGCTCACGTCGCCAGGGAAGGTGGTGCTGGTGGTGGTGGCGTAGGTGATGTCCATGGCCCGGCAACCGCGGGCGAGGGTCCCGGCGGTGGGGCACTGGGAGCCGGTCATGCCGTCGGGCACGGCAGCAACGATGCGGGTGACGCGCCCCGTAGCGTCGTGGCCGTAGGTGCTGGCACCGTTCTGGCCCGGTTCGGTGACGCTGTCCGGGGTCCAGGTGGTGACCGCGGTGGTGCTCACGGCCCCGGCCGGGGCGTACGCGGTCTTGGTGCCGTCGGGCTCGGTCAGGGTCAGCCGGGTCGCTGAACCCGTGCCGGCCACGGTAAGGGTGTTGCCGGAGTCCTTGGTGTCCTGGGTCAGCGGCACGTATGTGGTCGGTGCGTAAGTCCCGCGCCCTTGGGGGTGCTGGAAGACCAGGGCGGACCCGTCGGTGTCGAGCAGGACGACGGTGCCGTCGACGCTGGTGTTGTCGGCCACGTCCATCCCGGCCGTGCCCGCGGAGGGGCCGTCGAGGTTGGCTGTCCACCCTGGCCCGAAGACGCCGGTGGCGGGGTCGGTCGGCCATCCGGTGAGGGTGCCGTCGCCGTTGAACGATGCCTGGGACCGGGACAACGTCAGCGGCCCGGAGTAGCCGGGCACGGACACGTCCGTGGTGGAGGTGGTGAACTCGCCGGTGAACAAGGCAGCCTGGCCGGGGCCTGCGGCGGCGGTCGGGTACCCGGACCCGAACGCGTGTGGCACCACCGTGACCGTGGTGTGCGAGGTCGGCCACGTGCAGGTGGTGCCCGGGGTGGTGCCCCCGGTGTAGGTGAAGCACATCTGCAGGTCAACGGTGACGGGCGTGCGGGTGGGCAGTCCGGCGTTCTTGATCGCTGTGGCCGCGTCGAACGTCGTCGACGCGCTCATCATGACGCTGGTGTCAGACGGTGGGGTGAAGGGGCTGCAGTGCCGGTAGACCAGTCGGCCGTGTCCGACGCGGCCCCGGATTTGCGCCACTGCACGGTGGCGGACACACCCGTGGCGTTGCCCTGAGGTTTGGCCGTCGCGGACGCGGTGAACATGCCCGTGCTGGTGGTCCCGGCGGTGGGGGTGTTCAGGGACGTGTTTCCCCACCCGAAGCTGGTGGTGACCTTGTCACTGCTCCACGTGGACGCGGTGGCCGACATCACGGTCACCGAATGGCCGCCGTCCCGCTTGGGGACACTGATCCCGCCGAACGTGCCGGCCGTCTGGTTGGTGCTAATGACGATGGTGGGGGTGGTCGCCCCATCGACGTACACGTACACCCGCACCGGCTGGTTGTTGGCCCCCGACGCAGCGGGGACAGTGACGGTGCAGGCGACATCGCTGGTCGGGGAGGTGGTCGACCACGACCCGTTGGGGTACCCAGGGCAGGAGACACTCGGCGCGGCCGGCTTGGACAGTGCCGTCTTGAACGTCGTCCACGGCGACCAGTTGCCGTTCCACAGGTTCCGGTCATCCATTACCGCCGAGCGCACGTACAACGTCGCGTTGTCGGGCAGGCTCGGGCTGGGGTTGCACGACGCGCGCGCCCCCGACGCCGCGAACGAGGTCACGCAGGAGGAGATCTTCGACGCGGCGCTGCCTGTGGTGTCGTTGTGGACCTCAAACGTCTGCTGCACGGTCGACCCGTCAGGGTCGGTCGCGGTCGAGGTCACCGTCGTCGACCCGTACGCCACGTACGTCGACCCGTTGTATGTCACCCCGTTGCTCATCGTCGGCGCCGCGGCGATGTTCGGGCGCCGGTTGTACGTGTACGTGACGTACGGGTCCTGGGAGGACTCCAAGGAGTAGAACTTCTTCCACCCGTAGTTGTCTGTCTCTGAGGCCGACAACCGGATCGCCGAGTCGTTGTACGTCGTCACCTTCGACCACGTCTGCGCCAGACCGGTGATCGGAACACTGACCCGGCCCTCCGCGCACGAGGATGAGTAGCCCCTGGCCGTGGTCAAGGACCCCCACTGCGCGATCGGCGCGGGCTGGGTGTTCCACGTCGTCGCCGACGTCGTCCCGTTCGCGGTGTGCACGTAGAACGGGTACGCCGTGCATGACCACGAGTAGAACTCGTACAAAGACACGTTGGCGGACACCACGTCCAACCCGCGCAGCGCAGTGATCGGGAACGTCAGGAACGACCGGTACACGTCCCCACCGCCGTTGTACGTCCCCACCCGCAGCTCGGTCGCCGTCGAGTACGTCGACGTCGGGTACGCACTGGACACGTACGTGTCAAACGTCGTCCCAATCGACCCCGACGCGTACGTCGGGTCAATCGTGATCGGGAACACACGGGCCGGGTCAACCAACCACCCCTGGTCCGGGGTCAGCGTCAACACCGCACGACCCTTGCCACGCTGCGCCACCGTCATCCGCACCGGCGACTCGTTCACCCGGTTCCCCGACCGGGCATCCACCGCCGCATCCCACGCCACCGGCGCGGCAACGCTCGAGGCCACCGTCCCCGCACCGTCCACGAACGACACCGACCCATCAGCGTTCGCGCGCGCGGTCAAGCCCTTGGTCTTGACCGGGATCTGCCACGACACCTGACCCGAACCCGCCGCCGACATCGCCGCCAGCGCTGCCGGCGTGTTGATGACCAGGTGCGTCTCGAAACCCGTCCGGCGGGCGTCCACACTCAGATCCACACCAGGCTGAACATCCCGGTACGTCGCCGTCGAGCCCGACAACACTGGGGCACCTAACCGGCCCGACCACCCGAACACCACATCCCGCGCCTGCCCACCCACGCCGGGACGCTCATGCGCCGCAACCGCGTCAACACCCGCCGCATCCGCCGCCGAGCCATCAGCTCCGCGGCCCGCACCCGCGAGCGACAACCCGAGCACGTGCCCCAGCGGCCCCACCGTCCCATCAGGACGCTGACCCATCCGCAGGTCCACCCCACGCCACACCCCCGAGGCGTCACGGAACCGAACCGGCGCCTGATGCATCTGCGTGGTCAACGTCCCATCCGGGTTCGCCCACGTCGTCGACGTCTCCGACCGAAGCGCCTCCACCTCCACCGGGCGACCCTGCGACCGAGCCGACACCCGCGCCGACACCTCATCCGGACGCGACACCACCGCCGCCGCCGGAGGCTTCACGGCCACCGAAGCAACCGCAGCACCCGCAGGCACACCCGCCACCACCGAGACCGCGACCGCCGCAGCCACCACGCCAGAAACCCACCGGAAACGAGAACCACGAATCCGCCAACCGGAGAACGCAGACACAACAGAAAGACGCACCGACACGGCCGAACCGCCCCTTCACCCCGATGCGTCGCAACCCTGTTCGAGACGCCCGCGCGCACTCTCCACCGCAAGACTGACGCCGGCGTGGCGAACGACTCAATCCCTTACTAACTCTTTACTCGTTTGGGCTGCATGTCGTCTCCTGCTACCCCCGCACTCGGGGTCCCCAAATGGCGGCCAAGGCCTGCCGATCACTGTGCGCTACGTCGCCGCCCGAGACCGTGTTGACCATCGAACCCTTCATGGGACCCAAGCGTGAGGCGCAATGCCATCGGGCGAACAGCAGGTCAACAAACAGTAAGAAATCGTCTTCAAACAGGACAATCGGTGGACTGCGGGCGTATCGGGCGGGTTAATGGCTGGCGCGGGTGGCCACTCGCACCAACCGATAGGGGCACCTCATGCACACCCTGAACACCACGCTGGTTGAGGCCGCAAGCACCGGCGGCCTTCAGTCCTGGATCAAGGACAACATCATCCCGCTGCTCCTCCTGCTCATCGCAGTCATGCTGTTCGTGCTCGCCCAACGAGGCGACAACGCCAAGGCGATGAAGGTGGTCGCCGGCGTCATCGTGGCGCTCGGAGTGCTCGGCCTCGCCACCAGCGGCAAGGCTGACAACCTCGGCGCCTGGATGGCCAGCCTCATCACCGGGTGACCTGATGAGACTCCTCGTCGACGACGAGATCTACAACGTCAACGCCGTCTGGTTGGGCCCACCGAACAAGACCCTCCCCTTTCGAGCCCGCTACGTGGCGTATGCCGTCGGTGCCATGGTCTTCGTGCTCCTCCAGATCATCGAGCGCCGCTTGGGGATAGGGCTGGGGTTCTTCAGCCTCGCGTACAGCCTGCTCGCCACCGTCGGGCTGACGCGCCTGATCCTGAGTGTCGTCGACGCGGACCGACCGCTCAGCTCGGTCCTCAGCGGATTCGCCCACGAGGTGGGCGCACCCCGCGAGCGGACCAAGCCCACCGTTGCCGTGATCCGTCCGGCTCGGGTCCACGCCGTCCCCAGGCGCCTCAGCCGGGCTCAACGCAGGGCAGCCCGACGAGCAACCCAGATCGTCCCCGCGGAGGCAGAGGCATGAACACCAATGCAGGCTTGGCACTGCGTCGTATCAGCGGCCACTGCACGGTCACCGCGGACAAGATCTACGCCTGGTACCTGCTCGACGCCCAAGGCTGGTCGTTCCGTCCCGACGCCGTGAGGGAACAGCTCATCATCGACGGCGCAGACGTGTACGCCCAGCTGGTCAAGCGCACGCTGCACATCCGTTCCACGACCCGCCCCTATCCGGTGAGTCGTTGGGCCGCGGCTCATGACCAGAACGCTCCGGCCCCCCTGCCCGCGTGGCGCGAGCACCTGTTGACTGACCAGCACCACCTGTCCGGTCGCAGCATGGCCGACAAGGAGGTTTATGTCGGCGTGGAGATCCCGGCCCGCAAGGGTCTGCACAAGGCCTTGGGCGGCCTGGCCGGGACCTTCTCCGACCGTGAGGTGGCCGCCCTCTCCAAGCACATCCGGGCCACCGACGAGATCATGGCCTCCCCCGGCATGGACGGCGTGCCGGTCACTCCTCGCCAGCTGGAGTGGCTGCTGCACCGATCGTGCTCACTGGGCCTGCCTGCACCTCTGACCCTGGGCGCGGTGGACGACGCCCACTGGGAACAGGAGGACCTGCACGAGTTCACCGACCACGTGCAATGGATCGCAGAACCATACGGGCGGACCATTCGCGTGCTCGGCGAGAACGAGAACCAACGCGTCGAACGGTACGTGTGCGTGCTGTCCGTCGGCCGCATGACGGACCTCGAAATCCCATCCGGCATCCCCTGGATGCAGCGCACCGACCAGCTCGGCTTCCCCGTCGAGTGGTCCGCCCGCGTCACTATCGAGGACTCGGCCAAGGTGGGAATGGCGATGCGGCGCAACATCCAGAAGATCCGCGCGCAGAAGGACCACTACGAGCTGGAGCACCACGAGCCGGCTCCGGGCGCGCTGGACCGCCAGGCAGACAAGGCCCTCAACGTCGAGGACGAGATCTCGATGGGACTGTCCGGCCTGTCCACCCGAACCACCGGCTGGTACCGCCTGGCCGTTTCCGGGGCGACCGAGGAGGAGGCCCTCGAGCGCGCCAGCCTGCTGCGCAAGCTGTTCGCACCTCAGATCACCATCGCCCGGCCCGCCGACCAGTACGCCGTCGCCCGGGAGTTCATCCCCGGCGAGAAGCTCGCGTCCGCGGCATACAAGCGACGTATGCCCGTGACCACGCTCGCCGCCGCAGTCCCGGCGGCCACGGCGAAGGTCGGCGACCGCGTTGGGATCCACCTCGGCGAGACGTCCGGGACCAGTGCGCGTGTTGTCACCTGGGAGCCGTGGGAGACCACGGAGACCCGGGAGGAGTCGGGGCTCGCCGTGTTGTGCGCCGGTCTGGGCGGCGGCAAGTCCACCGCCGGCGGGAATATCATCTACCGCACCGTCCTCCAAGGGGTTCCGTGGACGGTGCTGGACCCGTCCGGCCGGCTCACCGCCCTGTGCAGGCTGCCCGAACTCGCCGACGTGTCTCAGCCCATCGACCTGCTCGACGCTCCTGCAGGTTCGCTGTGCACCTACCGCGTCATCGCGAACCCCAGGCGGGAGCACTACGACTCCGAGCTGGACTGGAAGGCCGCCCTCAACCAGGCCGAAGACACCCGGCGGCTGCTCACCTCCAGCGTGCTGCGGGCGGTGCTGCCACGACAGCTGCAGGACCACGTCCTGACCGAAGTCGCGCTGATGAGGGCCGTGGGGGCCGTCCGGGCTTCGACCACCTCGTCCACGCACGACGTGGTCAATCAGCTGCGTCACCTCGAGGGCGACGCAGACCTGGCCAGGCACGCCGGATACATGGCCGACTTCCTCACCGAGGCGGCCAAGACCAGCCACGGCCGGCTCATCTTCCCCAGCGGGTACATGCAGGACTACGAACGCACCGATCCGCTGCTGACCGTCTACAGCCTGCGCGGGCTCGCGCTGCCAGACGAGTCGACGGCCAACAGCGAGGATCTGGACGAGCGGCTGTCCATGTGCGTGCTCTACCTCGCTGCGTGGCTGACGCAGCGTGGGATGTACCTCGGCGACGTTAACGCCCGCAAGGGGATATTCATCGACGAAGCCTGGGCACTGTCCACGTTCAGCACCGGCCGTCGCTTCATCGACCGCGCCGCCCGGGACTCCCGGAAGCACAACACCAGAGTGCTCATGGCCTCCCAGAACCCCGCAGACCTGCTCAAGCTCGACCTCGCCAACCTCATCAGCGCTGCGTTCATCGGACGGCTCACCGGCGAAGACGCTCAACGAGACGCCTTGAGGTTCCTCCCCGGCATCCGCGAAGGGATGGGCTACGAGTCGATCTTCGGCACCCTGTCCCGGCCCACCCGCGAGGGCCGACGCGGGTCCCGCGAGTTCATCTTCAGCGACGGCACCGGCGGCATCGAACGCATCCGGATGGACCTGTCCGCCCACCCCCGGCTCCTCGAGGCGCTCAACACCACCGCCCAACCCGAGAAGGCCCTCAACAGGGTCGGTCGCGCCCCTGTTGGAGAAGACGAACTCGGCCTGTCAATCGAGGAACAAGCCAGCCAGCGAGAGAGCGCCTGACATGGTCGCCACTCTCCGATCGGTCGTATGCCGAGTCCTGGCCGTTGGGACGATTCTCGCGGGCGTCGTCCTTGGCGCCGCCGGCGCGGCCTCCGCCGCCCCATCGCTCCCCGGCATACCGGACTGCAAGGACGCCCCCACCGCCCAGCTGCCCGGCGGAGGGATAACCGGCTTCCTAGACCCAGGACCGACCACCCCACCGAAACCCGAGGACCCGTTCGTCACCCATCCACAGACCAGCGTCTACGAGCAGTACGGCTACGCGGGCCTGGGCTGGCACACCTACGACCTGGGGTGCGGCGGCGGGGTTCGCGACGTCGAGGCAAGCATCGACACGGCCACGGGCAACTTCCTCATGTCGGCCGCGACCTGGGGAGCGGCCGCCTCCAACGGGTTGCACAACAAAGTCGCCCACCCAGAGCAATACATGGCACCGCTGGACGATGTCGTCACGGCTGTAACCCAGCGGCTGCACGACTCCATCTGGAGCCCGTGGGGTGCGACCGCCCTGGTCGGGGTCGGGGTGCTCCTACTCCTGTACTCCCTGCAGGGTCGGCTGTCCTCCGCAACCTCCGCCGCCGCCTGGGCGCTCTTGGTACTCGCTGTCGTCGCTGGCATCGGCCAGTACCCCAGCCGCGTCGCGAGCTTCTTCGACACCACCGTCTCGAGCAGCGTCTCGTCCATCAACGCGGGGGTCAGTGGCCTGACAAACCTTCCAGCCACGAGCGACCCAGCCCGCGCGCAGGGCGCTCTGGTGGTCGACCGGGTCTTGTACGACAACTGGCTCCGGGGCGAACTCGGTTCCACCGACTCCCCCGCAGCGAAGAAGTGGGGCCCAGCGCTGTTCAAGGCCAGCGCGTTCACCTGGGCCGAGGCACAACAGGCGGAGCAAGACCCTGAGGCCGGCAAACGAATCGCGGAGACGAAGCAGGAGAACTGGAAGAAGACCGCGGCCGAGATCCAGGACAAGGACCCCGTCGCCTACGGATACCTCCAAGGCAAGTCCGGCGGCCGAGCAGGAACCGGCGTCATGGTGGCCCTGGGCTCGACGTTCACACTCCTGTTCCGGCTCGTGGCAGACATCTTCCTGTTCGCGGGCCTCGTCATGCTCCGACTGCTCGTGATGATGTTCCCCGCCATCGCCGTCGTCGGGGTCCTGGCACCGATGGCGTCCATCGTGCGCCGCGTCTTCTCCATGGGTGGGGCCGCGGTGGTCAACGTCATCGCCTTCTCAGCTGGGTCCGCCGTGCACACCACGATCGTGTCCGCGGTCCTGACCCGATCGACCACCACCGGCATGGGAGTCCTCGGCATCGTCCTATGCCTCGTCGCCACCGTGGCCGCCTTCATCGTGCTGTACCCGCTCCTGAGCTTCACCAGCATCCTGGGCCAGTCCGGCGGTCCACGATGGCTTAAACGTGGCGGAAGCGAGGCGTGGCGGTACACCTCTCGGAGACTGGCCACCAAGCACGGCGTCAAGGACGCCGACCACGAGCTCGAGGACGAGCACCAAGACGGGAAGCCGACCGGGACCACGCCCCTTGTCATCACCAAGCCCGTGCTTCGCTACCGCATGTCCCACCTGCCCTCGGAGGCGTTCGGGCGGCCAGAACACCCGCGAGTCAGCCACACCGAACGCGCCCTGACCTCCCCCCAGCACCTGCAGGTCACTGCGGTCGAGGCACCTCGCCTCGTACGGGAACGAGGTGAGGACGTGAGCAGCGAGCTGCCGGCGCGCCCCAGCTCTGGGCCATCAGGCACTAGCGAGGACCCGGCATACGCCCTCGCGGCCACGGCCCGGGAGGCAAGCGTCGACCAGGCCCGCGCCACGGGCTTCTCCGGGAGAGCCCTGTCCGGCGTACTTGTCGATGAGATCCCGCCAGAGGCACAAGAGCTTCCGAACCTCGCCCACGACTCGCACACCGAGATCCGGCCCGACGGCATCGGCCCGCGCCTGTACGACCCCGACACGAAGCGCACCGTCCTTAGCCTGCAACGGCGGCCCGAGGAATGACCGGTACCAGCCTCAGCCGTGCCGTCAGGTGGCCCCTCTGGTCGTGGCGCAACCTGGCCATCACTGCGATGGCTAGCCTCGTTCTGCTGGCCGTCATCGGGCGACTCACCGACGGCTTCGGTCGCGCCGCCGCAGCGGGTCCGCCGCCGATGTCGCCTTCCGTTGCCGCACCCGGGCCACCGGCGGCTACGGTCCCAGCACCCGACACCAGCACGACCAGCACCACAGCCACGTCGTCTCCGACCGTGTCCGACACGACGCCGACAGCGGCGTCTACGCCCGACAAGGGTTCACCCGTGCAGGTCGCCACAGCCTTCGTTAGCGCATGGGCGACCACCACGGCTGGGGAACAGGCCTGGCTCACCGGGATGAAACCCTGGGCCACCCCCAAGCTGGCCAACTCGATGAATGGCACGGACCCCGCCCAGGTTCCCGCCACCAAGGTGACAGGGGATGCTCGCCTGACCGCGACGAAGGGACGCACCGCAACCGTCAGTGTCCCCACCGATGGGGGCCGCATCGCGGTGGGTCTCGTCCAGGTGGCCGGAGCATGGAAGGCAGACACTTTGGCCCCCGACGACGCACCGCCCGGGGCCACGACCCCCAGCCTCGACCCGTCCACGGTCAGCAGCGGAGGCTGACATGCCCGCCCCGATCGTCGCCGCCGGCCTCCAGGTCGCACGCAAGGTGGTGCTGCGCAGACTCCTGCGCATCGGCCTCGTCGTGCTCCCGGTCGTGCTCGTGGGGGCGGTGGCAGTCGGCCTGCTGACGCTGTTGCTCGCCAGCGGGGGAGGCGACTCCGGGGGCGGAGCCTTAACGACGGGATCGTGCAACACCCTGACGGCCCACGCGGGCGAGGGCGGCGGCACCCAGACGTCCGCTCTCACCCCGGAGCAGCTCACCAACGCGCAAACGATTGTCGCAGTCGGACGCCAACTGAACGTACCGGCGTACGGGTGGGTGATCGCCGTCGCCACCGCACTCCAGGAGTCAAGCCTCACCAACCTGCCCACGGGCCATCTCGACAGCGTCGGGCTCTTCCAGCAGCGAGCCGCATGGGGGCCCACGGCCGACCGGCTCGACCCCGCAAAGGCCGCGCGCATGTTCTACGAGGGAGGTGCGGGTGGCCAACGTGGGCTGGTGAAGGTCAAGGGTTTCGAGTCCATGACTGTGACCGATGCCGCGCAGGCGGTCCAGGCCAGCGCCCTTCCCGATGCCTACGCGCGGTGGGAACCCCTGGCACGACAGGTCGTCGCCAACCCCGCCGTGTTGTCGGCCAGCTGCTACAGCGAAGCTGACTACGTCGGTGATGGGACGCCCGGCTCCAACGCCGTCGCATCAGCGCTGCAGGAGCTTGGAACGCCATACAGCTGGGGCGGAGGCGGCATCGGCGGACCAGGCAGAGGTTTCGGACCCGGAAGCAGCACGGTGGGTTTCGACTGCTCCTCGCTCGTCCAGTACGCCTACCACCAGGCCACCGGGATCACGCTTCCCCGCGTTACCGACGCCCAAGCCGCAGACCTGCCCAGGGTTCCCATCGGGTCAAAGCTTCGCGCCGGAGACCTGCTCTTCTTCCGGTCCCCGGGCGACCCGCCCGGCAGCTATCACCACGTCGGCATCTACGACGGTCAGGGCGGCATGGTCCATGCACCTCGCACCGGCAAGACAGTTGAGGTTGTCCACGACGTCCTGAGCAACCCCTACTTCCGCTCACAGTTGGCGCTCGTCACCCGCCCCGCTGCAGGTTCAGCCCAGGTGACTCAGGCAGGTGGTAGTCATGGGTAGCCCTGATCCGATCGACGCCGAGCTCGAGGGGCTGCTTGATGCCGGCCTACGCCCGGACGGCGCCGACAGCGTTCCGGCGCTGCTCATCCGACGGGCGAAAGACGTTCACGAACCACTGATCGGCAAGAGAGCCCGCTTCCTCATGACGAGCCACTCCCCCGAGGGCGATTGGTTGGCCTACGGATGGAAGGACGGCCTGCGCATCGTCTCTGAACCGATTGGAGGCGCTGGGCAACCCGAGGAGGCCTGCATCTGGGTGCAAGAGGAACGCGACTTCTACGGAGACTGCGACACCACCAACCGCTTCGCGGTGGGCCTCAGCCGCGTCTGGGTTGAGCAATACGTGTCCGCTGCGCCTGAACGGGCTGGGTTCCCGGAACATGCCTGGATCGACAACCTGAACCGCGACCCCAATTCGTCCGAGTTTCGGAGGTTGGCCCCCATCGAGGGGTACCCGGACCCCGTCGGGCGTCGGGTGCTCGTCATCGGTGAAGAGGTAGTCACCGACTTGAGAGCCGTCGGCCCCGTTCGCATGGCAAGTTCAGGTGAACTGGCGATCCCGATAATGGCCGAGAGAGATTGGTATCGCTGGGCCCGCGACTACCCGGCCGCGCCTCATCCAACTCTCCGGTGGGAACCGGCGCCCGGCGTCTGGGTTGAGTAGGTGGAAGCCTCCGATTACAACCGGTTCCGTACGGACGTAACTCGCCCCATGAGCCTCGGAATTAGGCAAGCGTCCTAGGCTTGACGCTTACCCCGGAGGGCGACACTAACGACGCCCCCGATCGCAGCCACGCCAATCGGTGAAAGGGCGGCTACCGCGACGCCGGTCGCACCCTTGGTGAGTGCGAATATGGCGACAGCGGCTAGCAGCAGCACGATGCCGCCAAGCACGGCAAGGCCAGCTTTGACCATCTTATAGCCGTCCGACTGGTCCTTAATCGCTAGGTCAGTCATCTGCTCAGTGTCTCTAACAGTGACATCCATCGCGGCTGCGTACTTTGCCATCAAGACCTCGCGCATCTCTTCCGGCGCATTTGCAATCGCCTCGATCTGCGACGAGGTGAGTCCAAGCTGTGTGCCCACGTCGATTGATTGCACAATAGTTGCCTGAAAATGCTGCACCTCCTGCCGCAGTGCCCGCACATCCTCACGAACCTCAAGCAGCTCAGCCTCCACGATCTCTTCGGGAGGTTGCAGCGACTGCGGCGGCTTGTTGGACTGCGCTGCACCTTGGGGGGCGGAGGCGACCGGGGGCTCCGCGCTCACCGCTTTTTCTGCCCGTCCACCTTGATGTGGTCAGCGGCGAGGGCTTTACGGTGCTTCTTGCTCTTTGCCTTGAGCGCCTTTCCGCCCGTACTCTTCTTCGAGCCGGCAGCAGTCAACGGACCGGCGATCTTCTTATCCACGGACCGGAAAAGTGGTTCAACAGAACTATCGAACTTCGCAGCGGCACGCCGACCGATAGGCTCTAACGGAATCTCCACATTCTTGATTCCGAAGGTTCGCACTTTTGAGATAGGCGCTAGTTTGACCACTCCGGCTGAGAGCGTTTCGATCATGCCGGACACGACGGCAACCGTCTCCGTCGCCATCTCGTCACTGCGCGTCTGGGCCATGCGCCGCAGCACCTCCTTCTAGGACGGCCACATCGTACCTACGTACCTTGGCATCTAGCCCTCCGACGTACGGCCGAGTTTGTGGCAAGACACGCCCACAACTTCCAACGCGACGAGGCGCGGAACTAGTTCCTGAGGGCGAAACCATCCCTCGTCAGGAGGATGCACTTGCTGCGCCTTGCTCTCCGAGGTGTCTCCGAGCCGGGCATGGGGACTAGCCGGGCATGGGGACTACCAGGCAGGCCCTGTGCCCGATTTGTACGCTGGGGGCATGCGAGAGGTGTCGGCCATGCACACTGCCGAAGGCCTGCTGGCCCAACAGGAGCCGCGATGGTCGCATGTCCGCGGGGTTGCAGCGGTGGCGGAGCGCATCACAACTCTCGCAGGTTGGGGTCGCGACGTCGTGGATGCCGCCTGGCTGCATGACATCGGGTACGGCCCCACGGTGAGTCAGACAGGCTTCCATCCGCTTGATGGCGCCTCCTTCCTAGCGAGAGAAGGATTCTCCGAAAACATCGTTGGCCTTGTGGCTTTCCACACGGGCGCTGAGTTCGAGGCCCAAGAGCGGTCGCTCCTGGGGGAGTTGCATCGCTTCCGACGGCCCGACCAAGCCGAGCTAGATGCATTGATCCTGGCCGACCTGTCAGTCTCGCCAGAGGGCGCCCGCGTGCATCCCAAAGCGCGCATCGCGGAAATCCTGGATCGGTACTCCACCTCTGACCCGGTTCACAGGGCTGTAACTAGATCTAGGGAGTACCTGCTTGCGTGCGCAACTCGGGCAGCTCTCGCCACGGGATCACCCGATGAATGGGGCTTCGCGGCCGCTTAGGCCGTGCCGGATCCGCATGCGCATTGAGGGATGGATGTCCAAATTCTCCAGGTCCTTCGGCGCGATCCACCGGACCTCGCGGCTCTCGGTGCTAGGGGTCGCCTCACCACCGACCAACCTCGCTCGAAAGGCGATGGAGAACTGCTGACGTACCTCGCCGTCGTCGTAGGCCATGACGTGCCGCGGATTCGTGTATGTGCCGGTAATGCCGACGACCTCGACGTCGTAGCCGGTCTCCTCCTTGACCTCTCGTACGACGGTGTCTGATACGGACTCCCCGATCTCGTGACCGCCGCCCGGCAGCGCCCAGAGGTTGTTGTCAGTCTTGTGGATCATGAGGACCCGCCCGGCGTCGTCTTGGACGATCGCCACAACGGAAGGCACCACGCTGTTGGCCTTGGGTGCGTCCGGGTCGTCGATGTAGTCGGTACGAGCCACGTCTGCGAGCCTAGGCGACCCAGTCCTCAGTGACCGCTTCAGCAGACTCCCACACCCGTTCGAAGGCCTTCATCTGGTGGTCGAACATACGACCGCCGGCAATGCGGTGGAGGTGGACTACCGGCGAATGGTTAGCAGGCGCTCCGAACGCGTGATGGTTCGCGAAGAGTTCGTCGTCGAACCGGAAGATGGAGCTGTACAGGGTGCTGTCGTGTGCTCGGGCCTCGATGCCAGGCACGCCCAGCAGCGGCTTCATGTACATCCAGGTGATGCGGCAGCGCGCACTCAAACCATCGCCGAGGCCCTCCTCCACCCCTCGGAGCTTGACTGCGGCCGATCCCGGATCTCCGAAGAGGAGCCGGACGCGTGTGCCGGCCTTCGCTCTGGTGGCGACCAGCTCGTCGAAGTCCGCGATCGTGTCGTGCAGGAAGGTTGCCGCGAAAGCCAGGATGTCGATGCACTCCGTGGCGTCGCCAAGCAGCGACTCCCACGTCCCCGGTGGCACACTGCCCCGATTCGGATGGACAGCAACGACTTCCGCGGTGCTGGCGGCCTCGACTCGCGCCTCGCTGAGGGCGTCAGGCCACAGGTAGTGCTCGTCCTTGCCCAAGCGGGCTGCAGTGGCTTGGCGTGAACGTCGGTGGGGAATGCGGCCGGTGCCCACCCACCGATCGATGGTCTTCGGGTCCACCCCCAGATCCACGCCCAAGGACTCGCTCGTCAGGCCGGCTTGGACGATCGCGGCACGAAGTCGCTCGTTCGATCCCATCGCTCCCCCTTTTGGGACGGTTCGCCCACTTTATGACGTCCTGAAGTGTCCCGCAGGGCGGTGACGCCGTAACTGTGGATGACGGTCCTATGGAGTCGCGCCAGAAGGCGTAATGGAATCCGGAAAGGACAGCACCATGGCCATCGCCAAGCGATTCAAGATCTCCCACGATGAGGTGTTCCCGCATGGGGCCTACCTCGTTTCACCCGTCACCCCGGTGGGCGACTTCGAACGGTCCACCCAGGACAACAAGGTGCAGCAGGTCGACAAGGACAGCGGCCTCCCCCTCTGGCAGGTCGAGGTCCTCGACGCCGACCCTGACGCCAGCAAGGCCCAACGCACGGTCACGATCAAGCTCGCCGCGAAGGTCCAGCCGGTCCCGCCGTCCAACGACTCCGGCACGCCGTTCACACCGGTGACCTTCGTCGGCCTCAGCGCGCTCCCCTACGTCGAGCAGGTCACACAAACCTTCTCGAGAGTCGCCTGGTCCTTCCGTGCGGACTCCATGCAGTCCGCGAAGCCGGCGTCAATCGGCGGTCAGGGCAAGGCGGCGTGACATGCGCCCCTTCGACATCGTGGCGTGGGCAGAGGCCCTCGGCGTCGGTGAGCGCGAGCTGCCGTGGGCCTTGGCCTCCCGAGTTCGTCAGGTAGAGGAGCTCCACGCAGAGCTGACCAAGCTGCGAGTCGGCATGGCAGAGGTACCGGACGAGGCGATGCTCGCGTCGATCAGCTCGGCAAGCCGAGCTCTGGGCGCCGCGGGTGATCGGCTCACCGACGCACTCTCCGACGTCCGCCGGGAGCACTGACATGCGATCCGGCCGCGTCATCGACTGGGCGACTGCCTTGGAGACCAGCCCAGAGGAACTGCACCGACGACTCCGCGGCCTCTGGCAGGAGCAGGAAGACCTCTACGCACGCGAGGTCCGGATCCGGGAGCAGCTCCATGAGTGCCCCGACCGGGAGCTGGACGGCCACCTGATGAAGGCAGAGCGGCACATTGCGCAGGCGTCCATCCTGCTGGGCGAGGCAAGCGTCGACGCTTCGCGAGTGAGGTTCTAACGTGCGACGGCAACCCGACGAGGCCATGTTCGACAGCGACGACCCCGTGTCGATCACGGTGGAAGCCGCAATGCGACTGGTCTGGGCGGCCGCCGTAGCCACCGTGGGCATCGTGGTGTCGGCTTTCCGGCATCCGGTGCTCACGGCCGTGTGCGGGGGCTTCGCCTTGGTCGGTCTTCGGTTCGGCCACCACGCCGTGCTCGGCGTCGCAGTTGGCCTCGCTGGCGCAGTCGCCCTGTGGAGGGTGGCTCTCCCCGGCTCGTTCAACGGGTGCTGCAGGCCGAGGATGATCCAGCTCCTGCTGAGTCCCTGGTACCGGATGCGTTGGCCCCGGGTGGCGTCTCGGGTTGGGCTGGTTGCGCATGACCATGACATGACTCGACGCGACCGCTCAGGTGATCGAGCACCCTCCGTCGTGAGGACTCGCGTCACACCGTCTGGCGTTCACCGCATCCTGCTGCGACTGCCAGCAGGCATTACGCCCGGGCTCGTGGCGGACAGAACTGATGCGATCTCTCATGCCTTGCACTGTCGAGAAGTGCGGGTTGTCGAAGCCCGCCCCGGTCGAATCTGGCTGGAGCTCCACAGGCGCGACGCCTTGGCGCCGGTCATTGATCCACTTCCTCACGCAGCACCGGTCGACCTCACGGCACTCCCCCTGGGTCGCCACGAGGACGGTAAGGAGTGGCGCCTTCGATTGGCAGGGACCCATGTGCTCGTGGCAGGTGCCACTGGCTCGGGCAAAGGCTCTGTGCTCTGGTCCATCTTCCACGCACTCTGTGAAGCGACCAGGGAGGCCAGCGTGGAGATCTGGGCCATCGACCCGAAGGGCGGCATGGAGCTGCGGCCAGCAGGACGACTGTTCACACGGTTCGAGGACGGCACCAGCGAGGCCATGTGCCTCATGCTGGAGGATCTCGTCCGGGTCAAGGACGAACGGGCAAGGTCACTTGCCTCAGTCGGAAGGCGGGCTCACGTTGCCAGTCCCAGCTCTCCGCACATCGTCCTGGTGGTCGACGAGCTGGCAACCCTCACGGCGTTCGCCGAACGAAGCGTGGTGCGGCGAATCGAGCAGGCCCTTGGGCTCCTGCTGACGCAGGGGCGCGCATGTGGGCTGACGGTGGTCGCTGCGGTGCAGGATCCCGGCAAGGACGTCGTGGTTTGGCGCGACCTGTTTCCCACCCGGATCGCCTTGCGCTTGGACAACCCCATCCAAGTCGACATGGTCCTGGGCGATGGCGCCGCCGACTTGGGGGCGCGGGCCGACCGGATCAGCGAGCTGACCCCGGGTGTGGGGTACGTGCGCGTTGAGGGCACACGCGCCCTACGCCGCGTTCGAGCGTCGTACGTCTCGGACGAAGAGATTCCGAAATTGGTCGCAAGAGGTGCGCGTCCAGTAGCGGCCGCACTCGCTCCAGCACAGGAAGGCGAGGCCTCATGAGCCGCACTCCCCGATCAAATCCAGACGTGGGTTATGGCAGGCCGATGCCTTGGATCGACCACGGGCGTGGCCCATCGGTTCGGGAGCTCGACAGTCCACGCTGGCAACCCCGGGCCTCGTGCACAGGAGCCGGCGAGTGGCTGTGGTTCGCCGACGCCAACAGCCCATTGACGAGGCGTGCCGTGAGCATCTGCGCGCAGTGTCCCGTCCGGCGCGCATGCCTGGCCGCGGCCCTCGTGTATGCCGAAGAGTTCGGAGTCTGGGGTGGTGTCACCTCCGCACAGCGCAGAGTGCTTCTGAACCGTCTAGCGGACGGCTCGAATCTCACGGCCATCCTGGATGAGGCCCTAGCTCCTCAGGCCCACGAGGTCGCGTGATGCACGCACCCGTCGCTGGCCCTGTCGTCTCATTCTGGGGGCACGGGGATGCGGTCGGCCTCGACCTCGACGGCCTGTCCGACACCGAAGAACGACAGGTCCTGCGCAGGCTCACCTCGCGGCGCTTCGACGACTGGGCGGCGGCCGCCTCCCGTGTGGGTCACTGCACGGGGCCAATCAGGGTGAGAGGGACCAGCACCACGTTCGACGTCGCGACGGGACAGCCCATCCGCAGCTACAGCACCGACTCGGAACCATTGGGAGTCCTCCATCTGCGATGCGGAAACCGTCGCGCGGACGTCTGTCCCTCGTGCTCCCGTCTCTACGCGGCCGACATGTTCCACCTCCTGCGTTCAGGTGTCGTCGGGGGCAAAGGAGTGCCGGCCCACGTCCTGGACAATCCCCTCGTTTTCACGACCCTTACTGCGCCCTCCTTCGGGGCCGTTCACAGCGCCGCGTCGGCTACGGGGCGGTGCCATCCGCGCTCGAAGGCACCGCGGTGCCCCCATGGACGGAGCACCGGCTGCTTCAAGCGCCACTCGGATGTGGATCCCGAGCTTGGGCAGCCACTGTGTTGGGAGTGCTACGACTACCGCTCCCAGGTGGTGTGGCAGTGGTGGGCTCCTGAGCTGTGGCGCAGGTTCACCATCGCACTGCGTCGAGCGGTGGCCCGACACCTCGGAGTTGCACCTCGCGACCTCAACGAGGTGGCGACCGTCCAGTACGCCAAGGTCGCGGAGTTCCAGCTGCGCGGTGTCGTGCACTTCCACGCCCTCATCCGCTGTGACGGTCCGCGAACGGACGACGGCTTCAGCGAGGCGCCCGCTTCGGTAAGCGACAGCCTGCTGGCCAACCTTGTTGTCGCCGCGGCAGCCGCAGTGCGTTTCACTGCACCGCCCGTACTCGACGAGACCCAAGAGCGGCAGCTCCAGTTCGGTCGGCAGGTGGACGCTCGTGCCGTCACTGCGGCCCGACGCCTCGACGACCCCTCCAGCTCCCTCAAGCCCGAGCAGGTCGCCGGCTACCTGGCCAAGTACTCGACCAAGTCGGCAACCGCCAGCGCGGACGGCGGCAGCAACGCCCACTTGAAGCGGATAAAGGCCGTGGCTGGCGCGGTCGCCGACGCTATCGAGCACGACGGAAACCAGGACGAATCCGCTCCCTACGAGCTCATGTCGCACTGGGTGCACATGCTCGGTTTCCGTGGTCACTTCGCCACGAAGTCCCGCCGCTACTCCGTGACTCTCGGCGCTCTTCGGCGGGCCCGGCAGAGGGCGCAGCGGCTATTGGCTCACGCACAGGAAGCCGGGCAACCGCTAGACCTCTCTGCGATGGACGCGCTTCTCATGGCCGACGAGGAGGACGAGACAACCCTCGTGATTGGCGACTGGCGGTTCGCCGGAAGAGGTTGGGAGACGCCCGGAGACGCTGCCCTCGCAAGAGCGGCCGCGGCCAGGGCGCGGGAGTACGACCAGTGGAGGGCAGAGCAGCGCAGGAACCGACCGAAGCAGAGGAGCTGAGCAATGGAAGTAGAGCAGGGCCAGGTCTTCCCTCGCCTACTCACGGTGGAGGACGTTGCGAACATCTTGTGCGTCCCGCTGTCCACCGTCCACCACTGGGCCGTGCAGGGCGAGGGCCCGCCATCGTTCAAGGTCGGCAAGCATCGACGGTTCGACGCTGCCCTGGTCGCCGCCTGGCTCGAGCAGCGGAAGAACGGTGCCGCATGATCGAGCGACGAGAGCTGCCTTCGGGCCGCGTCAGTTGGCGCGTGCGCTATTACGGGCCGGACGGCCGGGAGCGATCCAAGTCCTTTCGACTGCGGCGCGACGCGGAGTCCTACGAGGCGAAGGTCCGCACGGAACGCAACCGAGGCGACTGGGTGGATCCGCGCCGCGGGCGGACGACCCTGAGCGACGTCTGGCGCGACTATGAGCGGATCGGGATGGGTCATCTCCGGGCAACGACCAGGGCGAGCTATCGCAATGCGTGGCGGCACGTCGAGAGGAGGTTTGGCGCCTGGCCGGTGGCGAAGATCGAGCACGCGGATGTCGCTGAGTGGGTGACCTCGTTCGGTCGGGAGGCCGGCCCTGACCTGGTCCGTTACGCACACCGGGTGCTGTGCCTCGTCCTCGACCACGCCATGCGGGAACGTCGTGTCTCGGCGAACGTGGCTCGCGGGGTGCGGCTGCCCCGGCGTCCACCGGCCCGTGAGAGGTTCCTAAACGCCCTCGAGGTGCAGACGCTCGCCGACCACCTCGGCAGGGACGGGGATCTCGTACTGGCGATGGCCTACCTCGGACTGCGCTGGTCGGAGCTCGCGGCGCTGCGGGTTGCCGACGTAGACCTCGAGAGGAAGCGGGTGCACGTGGTGGAACGGGCGACCGAGGTAGGCGGCAAGGTCGACGTCGCTGCCCCCAAGAGCGCCGCGTCCAATCGCTACATCGGCATTCCCACCCTCTTGATCACCCGGCTGGCTCCCCGTGTGAACGGGAAAGAGCGCGCCGCTTTGGTGTTCCCAGCTCCAGGAGGTGGCTACCTTAGGAACCGGAATTGGCGAACCAGGTCCGGCTTCGATGATGCAGTCAAGGGCCTTGGGCTGGACATCACGCCGCACGACCTTCGGCGGACCTTCGGGAGCCTTGCTCGTGCGGCGGGCGCAGACATGCGTTGGATCCAGAAGGCGATGGGCCACGAGTCGATCACTACCACGGCCCGGATCTACGCCCACCTCTACGACGACGAGCTCGACAGCGTCGCCGCGGCCCTGGATCGGATCGGAGGTCTCCGGTGACCGGCCTGAGCGTCCCCAGCGAATCGCTGTACGGCCAAAATGCGGCCACGCGCTGGCTCAGCGCCCTTTCCCAGACCGTCTTCTTGGCCCTGCTGTTCGGCATCCGGAAGTCGGCACAACAGGGCCTTACCAGCCGAAACGCCCCCCGGCGGACCGGGGGGCGTCTGGTGGAGCCGCCTAAGGGAATCGAACCCTTGACCTATTCATTACGAGTGAATCGCTCTGGCCGACTGAGCTAAGGCGGCAGGCGCCCATCGGGCACGGAGGTCGAGTATACGGATCGTCCCGGCATTTTCCGAACCGGCTCCGGATCACCTCCCGCGGTGCCTCCGGAGGCCGCTGCGGCAGCGTGACAGGCCCCCCGCCAGGTCGGGAGAGCTCAGCACTTCGTGTTGTCGGCCGGCACCTTCCCGGAGGTGTAGTAGTCGTTGACGGCGTTGTCCACACAGCTGTTCGAGCGCCCGTATGCCGTGTGCCCGTCACCGTCGAAGGAGATGAGCCGGCCGTTGGCCAGCTGGTCGCGCAGGCGCACCGACCCCTCGTACGGCGTCGCCGGGTCGCGGGTCGTGCCGATGACCACGATCGGTCCGCTGCCCTCCGCCGAGATCTTGTGCGGCTTGGCATCGGACTTCACCGGCCACTCCCCGCAGGGCGCGCTTCCCCAGGCCATGAACGCGCCCCAGGTCGGCGCCTTCTGCACGAACGACCTCGCCCGCGCCTCGTACGTCGCCGGGTCGGGCGAGTCGGGGTCGTCGAGGCAGGTGACGGCGTAGTACGCCTCGAGCAGGTTGGTCGTGTACCGGCCGTCCTTGTCGCGGGTCGCGTAGGCGTCGGCGAGGTCCATCAGCGCCGTCCCGTCGCCCGACTGCGCCTTGCCGAGCGCGTCGGTCAGGGTCGACCACTGGCCCTGGTCGTACATCGCCTGGGCCACGCCGGTCGCCGCCCAGCCCTCGGTGAGCTCGGTGACCCGGGCATCGCCGCGCACCGGGACCGGCTGGGCGTCGAGCTTCTTGAGCAGGTCCCGCAGCGAGGCCATGACGCCGTCGACCGACGAACCCAGTGGGCAGTCGCCCTCCTCGACGCACGACCCGGCCCACGCGCGGGTCGCCCGCTCGAAGCCCTCCGCCTGGCCGAGCGCGAGCTCCTCGGGGGTCGCGTCCGGGGGCACGACGCCGTCGAGGACGAACCGGCCGACGAGCTTCGGGAACAGGCCGGCATACGTGGCACCGAGGAAGGTGCCGTAGGACTTGCCGAGGTAGTTGAGCTTGGCGTCGCCCAGGGCCGACCGCAGGATGTCCATGTCCTTGGCCGCGTCGACGGTGGAGACGTGCGCGGCGAGCGGGCCGGTGTTGGCCACGCAGGCCTTGCCGAACTCGGCCCCCGACGCCATGTACGCGCGCTCCTCGGTGGCGTTGTCGGGCGTCGGGTCCTGGCCGAGGAAGGTGTCCATCTGCGCCTCGGGGAGGCACTGGACCGGGTCGGAGCGCTGCACGCCGCGGGGGTCGAAGCCCACGACGTCGAACCGCTGCCGCACCGGCTTGCCCACGATGAAGTCGGCCGCCCGGGCGTAGTCCACGCCGGAGCCGCCTGGCCCGCCCGGGTTCACCACGAGCGACCCGAGCCGCTCCTGGGGCCTGGTGGCGCGCATCCGCAGCACGCTGAGCTTGATCGTCTCGCCGTCGGGCTTGGCGTAGTCGAGCGGCACGGTGAGCTCCGCGCACTGCCCGGTGCCGCAGCCCTGCCAGCTCAGCGTCTGCGCGTAGAACCTCGCCAGCGCCTCCGACCCCGGCGGCGGTGTGCGCGAGATGGTGATGCTCGGCTCGGGGGCGGAGTTGGGGTCCCCCTCGAGCACCGAGCATCCTGAGAGGCCGGTCGCCAGCGCCACGAGGCCGGCGACGAGCGCGAGTCGCCGCACCGTCATGGTGGTGACGCTACACAGGCCCCGCCGTCAGCGCGGAACGCGCAGCGCGATCGCCATCGCCTCGAGGGCCAGCAGCGGCGCGACGTTGAGGCCGATCCGCTCGCGGGCGGTGCCGATCGCGTCCATGGCCTGCAGCAGCTGCTCGGAGGACATCGAGCGGGCGAGCGCCTGCACCGCGGGCAGGTTGTCCTGGTTGACCAGGCCGATGCTCGCACCCGAGTGCAGCACCATGGCGTCGCGGTAGACCGACAGTAGGTCGACGAGCGAGCGGTCGAGCACGTCGCGGGAGTGCCGGGTGGCGCGGGCCTTCTGCTCGCGCTCGAGGCCGGCGAGCTGGCTGCGGATGTGCGGCGGCTGGGTGCGAGCGGCCGGGTCGGCGCCCAGCACCTCCATCAGCCGCTGGCGCTCGGCGGCGTCGCGCTCGGTCGTCGCCGCCGCCGTCTCCTCGTCGGCGATCGACTTGAGGTCCTCGGCAGCCCCGATCGCGTCACCGACGCCGTGGATCCTGCCCGCCAGCGAGACGACGTCCCGGCGGCGGATGCGGGCGCCCTCGTCACGCGCCAGCCGCCGCGCGAGTCCGACGTGGCACTGGGCCGCGCGCGCGGCATACAGGGCCATCGGCATCTCGACGCCGTCGCGACGGTGCAGCAGCTCGGCCACCGCCTCGACCGGGGGCGTGCGCAGCCGGACGTGCCGCGAGCGGGAGCGGATCGTGATGATGACGTCCTCGACGGAGGGGGCGCACAGCAGCCACACGGTGCGCGGGGTGGGCTCCTCGAGCGCCTTGAGCAGGGCGTTCGCCGGCGCGTCGGTGAACGCGGTGAGCCGGTCGGCGTCCTCGATGATGATGATCCGCCACGCCCCGACCGACGGCCGCAGCTGGGCGAGCTGGACGAGCTCGCGGACGTAGGAGACCTTGATCGACAGCCCTTCGGTCGCCACGACGTCGACGTCGGCGTGGGTGCCGTCGAGGGCGGTGCGGCACTCGCGGCACTCCCCGCAGCCGCCCTGGCGGCACTGCAGGGCAGCGGCGAACGCGCGCGCGGCGTTGGACCGCCCCGAGCCTGGCGGCCCGGTGAAGAGCCACGCGTGCGTCATCGCCGCGGGCGAGTCCACCGCGCGCTGGAGGGTCTCGATCGCGGCCTCCTGCCCGATGACGTCGCGCCACACCGTCATGGCAGGACCCCCATCGAGCGCAGGCGCTGCACGACGGCCGCGTGGACGTCCTGCGGCGGGAGCGTGCCGTCGACGACGAGGTAGCGCTGGGGGTTGCCCTGCGCCATGGCGAGGTAGTGGGCCCGGATCGCCTCGTGGAAGTCGTCCTGCTCGGACTCGAGCCGGTCGTGCACCTCGCCGCGGCGGCGGCGACCCTCCTGCGCGGAGACGTCGACGACGACCGTGAGGTCGGGGACGAGGTCGTCGACCGCCCACATGTTGAGGTCGTGGATCTCCTGCGCGCCGAGGTCGCGCCCGGCGCCCTGGTAGGCCACGGAGGAGTCGGTGTAGCGGTCGGTGAGGACGACGTCGCCCGCCGCGAGCGCGGGGGCGATCACCTGCTCGACGTGGTGCGCCTTGTCGGCGGCGAAGAGCAGCGCCTCGGCCCGCGGCGAGACGTGGTCGCCGTGCAGGACGAGGTCGCGGATCTCGCGACCCAGCGGCGTGCCCCCGGGCTGGCGCGTGACCAGCACGGTGCGGCCGGCAGCCTCGAACGCGTCGCGGAGCAGGGCCACCTGGGTGGACTTCCCCGCCCCGTCTCCCCCCTCGAAGGCGATGAAGAGTCCGTCGGTCACGTCCCGAGCCTAGGCCAGGCCCCGGACAACCCCCGGACAGCGGTGTGGGGGCGG
>NZ_JBHUYG010000053.1:0-29136 GCF_042668795.1 Pedococcus sp. NPDC057267
CTGCTGCGGCCGGGGGCGGTGCGGTGGGTCAGGACGGGGTCACTGCGGGAGCGGGATGCTCCACATGCCCCGGCCGTGGGTGGCGGCGTACAGGTCGCCGTCGGGAGCCACCTCGAGGTCCATGACCACGGTGGTGGGCAGCCCGCTGCCGAGCACCTGCCAGGACGTCGCGCCGGGAGCCCGGTAGAACGTCGTCAGGTCGGTGCCGAGCACCAGCCCGCCGTTGGACAGCCGCTTGACCGAGCTGGCCGGCACGTCGGGCAGGTTGCCGCTGATGTCGGTCCAGTGCTGGCCCCCGTCGGTCGTCTCGTAGACGTGGCCGACACCGGCGCCCGGGCCCTCGGTGAACCGGCGCGAGAAGCCGTTGATCGCGGCATACGCGTGGTTGCCGTCGGCCGGGTCCACGGCCAGGCCCTGGACGAAGCGGTTCGGGAACGAGGCGTCCAGCGTCAGCTGGTGCCACGTGCCCCCGGCGTTGGTGGCGATGCCCCGGGTGAACCCGGCGTTGTTGCACGGGCCGCACCACGAGACGTATGCCGCGCCGTTCTGCATCGCGACCGCCGTGGCCGAGTGGCCGGCGCCGAGGTCGAACTGCTTCTTCATGACGCTGGAGTCACGGGCCTTCCAGACGTTCGACGCGGTCCAGACGTACTCGCCACCGAAGATGGCGTTGTCCGGGTTGGAGCCGTCGAGCCCGATGGGGGCGATGAAGCGCGGGTTCGGGTCGCCCGGGTCGAGCGACCAGGACGAGGCGTCCGCCTCGCTGGTGGCACCCGGGTTCTCGGCGCAGTTGTTGGTCACCTTGACGGCGAGGTAGACGTACTCCTGCAGCTGGTTGCAGCCGTTGCGCGGGTCCGCCGCACCGTCGCCACCGTCGCCACCGAAGTTGGAGCCCATCTCCGTGTCGCCGTTGGTGCCGTCCGGGTTCACCTTGCGCAGGTTGGAGACGCCGTTGTCCTGCAGACCGCCGGAGACCACCATGCCGGTGCCGGAGAGGTCCTTGCCGACCGAGGCCGAGTAGTACTGCAGCGAGCCGAGCGTGCCGTCGGCCGACATCGAGACCAGGTCGGTCGCGTTGCCGTTGGCGTTGACCTTGCCGTTGACGGGGCGGCGGTAGACGCCACCGTCGTTGCCGAAGAACACGACGGGCGTGCCACCGGCGGTGCCCACGGCCACGGAGTGCTGGTCGGAGTGTCCGGCCAGCGGACAGGTGTTCTTGGTCGGGTCGATGCTCCAGCACGGGAACGTGAAGTTCCAGTACGGCGAGACGGCGTTCCAGTGGGAACCGGCGTCCTTGGTCTCGAAGACCTCCTCGAGCCCGGCCCAGACGTGGTCGGCGTTCGCCGGGTCGACCTGCAGGAACTGGTTGTACCAGGCCTGCACACCGACCCCGTAGCCCTTGCGGTCCAGCGCGGAGCCGCTGTTGTGGAGCTGCTGCTCGTTGGCGATCTGGTTCCACGGCCCGCTGGGCGAACCGGTCTTGGAGACGTAGATGCCGGCCAGCGAGGAGGACGAGGCGATCTTGCTGGGCTGCTGCACCATCGCGTACAGGCGGTCACCCGTCTTGCTGAAGGCGAACGTCGTGTAGCCCACGTCGCTGCTGTTCGTGATGCCGCCGAGGGTCACCGACAGCTTGTGCCAGCTCGAGGGGCCCTGGGTGAAGTCGTTGGTCTCGTAGAACCCGTTGTAGGTGTCACCCGAGCGCCAGCCGATGGCCGCGACCACGTGCTTGGGGTTCTTCGGGTCGACCGCGATGTCGTTGACGATGTTCTTGTATGCCGCGTTGGTCGCGCCGGACGAGGTGTCGCCCGACCAGTTGGAGCCGGCGGGGACGAGGACCTTGCCCGCGTCGTCCGTGATCTGCGGCATGTACGACATGTTCGGGGCGAAGCCGAACGTCCAGTCACCCGACGGCGTGCCCGCCGCGTGGTACCAGATGCCCCGGTTCGTGGCGGCGAAGACGGTCGAGCCGCCCCAGCGCACGCGTCCGATGGTGGTGGACTCGAGCTCCTTGCCGCCCACCCGGTCCGTGGGGCTGAAGGTGCCGGTCGCCGGGTTCGCGAGCCGGTAGACGCCCGACCCGACGTAGGACGTGCCGCCGGTGTTGGCCTCGCCCGTGGCGAACCACAGCGACCCGTCGTTGCCGGCGATCTGCAGGTCGCCGCCGCTCAGCGAGGGCAGCGAGTCGGCGATCGGCGTCCAGTTGCCGCCACCCTGGCTCGAGCGCCAGACGCCGCCGTCGGCACCCGCGGCATACACGTGGTCGGCGGAGTCCGCGGCCAGGCCCGTGATGCGGCCGGTGCCGTAGCCCGCGCCGCCGGAGGAGTTGGAGTTCCAGTCGCGGTAGCGCGTGTCGTCCTCGTTGTACGGGACCTTGGTGACCTCGTGCCAGGTGCCGCTCGTGCGGGGCATCGACGACAGCTGCGCGAAGGCGTTGCCGTAGGCCCCTGGGGCCACGATGCCGGGGGCGGTCCGCGCCTGCGCGAACTGCTCCTCGATGGTCACGGCCTCCTTGGACTCGTTCTGCGCCTCGGCGGGGTTGCCCCCGGCGATCATGAGCGCCTTCTCCATGACGGCCGCGTTGTAGTGGCGGTCGCGCCACTGGTACTTCAGCCAGGCCTCGTTGAGCTCGTGTCGGCCGGCGTAGCCGGCGGTTCCGGCTGCGACGACCGCGGCTGCTGCCGCTCCGGCGAGGACCCTGCGCGTTCGGGGTGACAGAGACGTCATCCAAACTCCTCCGGGTGGTGATGGGTGGCCCCGGTTCGGGCCTGCCCCAGCATCCGGGGTCATCAACCGAACGGCCCATGACAGATGTCATGGGTCAGGAACGAGTTCGCGCTCCCACCAGCGGTGTTCGACCAGTTCGGTGGCACTTTGCTGCCACCACATCGTCGCGAGGTGCGGCGGCTGGCACGACGCGGCCAGCTCGCGGCCCGGCTGGTGGCCGCCGTCTGGGCATACCGGAATGCCCGCCGGTGATGAGCCGGACCCTCAGCCGGGACCTCAGCCGGGACCCTCAGCCAGCGCGGTGACGCCCGCTGTCCTCCGGCGTGCTGCTCGTGCTGCCGATGGATCCCACGGAGTCGGTGACCTTGTCCTTGGCCGTGGTGAGGGCCTCGCTCGTCTTCTCCAGGGCGCTCTCGGTCTTCTCGCGGGCCTTGTCCTTGGCCGCCGAGATCAGCTCCTCGCCCTGCGGCGTGAGCAGGTCACGACCCTCACGACGGGCGGGGATGGCCACCACTGCCACCACGGCAACCGCGAGCGCGACGCAGACGAGCATGCCGATGATGAGGGCGACCATGCCTCAAGACTGCCCCTCCGCGGGGCAGACCTCAAATCTGCGGTCCGGGTCCCGGCGTGGCGAGGCCCCCTCAGGCGCTCTGGGCAGCCACGTCCCGGATGCGCTGCGACACCACGGTGGTCACACCGTCCCCACGCATCGACACGCCGTAGAGCGCGTCGGCGACCTCCATGGTGCGCTTCTGGTGGGTGATGACGATGAGCTGGCTGGAGTCGCGCAGCTCCTCGAAGAGGGTGATGAGCCGGCCCAGGTTCGCGTCGTCGAGGGCGGCCTCGACCTCGTCCATGATGTAGAAGGGGCTGGGCCGCGCCTTGAAGATCGAGACGAGCAGGGCCACCGCGACGAGCGAGCGCTCGCCACCGGAGAGGAGCGACAGCCGCTTGATCTTCTTGCCCGGCGGCCGCGCCTCGACCTCGATGCCCGTGGTCAGCATGTTGGACGGGTCGGTCAGCGTGAGCCTGCCCTCGCCGCCGGGGAAGAGCCGGCCGAAGACCTGCTCGAACTGGGCGGCGGTGTCGTGGAACGCCTCGGTGAAGACACGCTCCACCCGCTCGTCGACCTCACGGACGATGTCGAGCAGGTCACGCTTGGACTTCTTGAGGTCCTCGAGCTGCTCGGTGAGGAACTTGTGCCGCTCCTCCAGCGCCGCGAACTCCTCCAGCGCCAGCGGGTTGACGCGGCCAAGGGCGTTCAGCGCGCGCTCGGCCTTGCGCAGCCGCTTCTCCTGCACCTCGCGGACGAAGGGCGCCGGCTCGGGCAGGTTGTCGGGGTCGTCGTCCGGGCCGGGGACGTGGGGCACCATCTGGTGCGGGCCGAAGTCCTCCATGAGGACCTCGGGGTCGATCCCGAGCTCCTCGACGGCCTTGGCGTGCATCGCCTCGATCCGCAGCCGCTGCTGGGTGCGGGCCACCTCGTCGCGGTGGACGGTGTCGGTGAGGTCGCGCAGCTCGTCCTGCAGCGCCGCGACGGCCCGGCGCACCTCGGTCAGCGCGGCGTCGCGCTCGGTGCGCTCCTGCTCGGCGCGGGTCCGCCGCTCGGCTGCGGCCTGCAGGGCCGTCGTCACGAGCGTGACGGCGTGTGCCGCGCCGCTGCGGACCGCCTCGGCGACCGTGGCCTCGCGCTTGCGCCGCTCCTGGCGGGCCGCAAGCCGCTGGCGGGCGGCGAGCTCGTTGCGGGCCGCGCCCTCGAGGGAGTCGGCGCGGCCCTTGAGGGCACGGGCCCGCTCCTCCTTGGTGCGCAGCGTCAGCCGCAGCTCGGTCTCGCCGGTGCGGGCGCGGCTCGCCTCGAGCTCGAGGCGGTCGCGCTCGTCGGTGCTGGGGTCGTCGGCCTCGGTCGGCTCGGCGCCGGCCTCCTCGAGGCGCTCGGTCAGGGCGGCGAGCTCGGCGCGGTCGGCCTCGAGGGTGGCCTCCACGTCGGCGATCGCCCGCTCGGTGCGCTCGGCCTCGGCACGGGCGGAGCGGACGGTGGCCCCGAGGTGGCCGAGCCGCTCGGCGACCGCGGCCATCTTGGCGTCGGACTCGTGCAGCGCCTCGAGCGCGGCCTCGACCTCCTCGGTCGCGGCGCGGTGGCGCTCCTGCGCGGCGGTGAGCGCGAACCGTGCCTGCTCGCCGCGACGCGTCGCCTCCGCCACCCGGTCCCGGGTCTCGTCGACCGCCGACTGGATCTCGATCAGGCTGGGGGCGCTCGACGAGCCGCCGCGGACGAAGCCGGGCGCGAAGACGTCGCCCTCGGCCGTCACGGCGGTGACGCCCAGGCCACGCGACACGAGGGCGGCGGCCCGGGCCGCGTCGGCCACCAGGGCCACCCGGTCGAGCAGCTGCTCCACCGCGGGACGCACGGTGGCAGGGGCGTCGACGACCTCGCGGGCCCACACCGCGCCGTCCTCGAGCGCGGGCCAGCTCGACGGGTCCGAGGCGGCGGCGGTCTGCCCGACGAGGAAGGCCGCTCGTCCGGCGTCGTCCTGGCGCAGGGTCTGCAGGGCGGCCGCGGCGTTGTCGACGGACTCGACCGCGAGCGCGTCCCCGGCCCAGCCGAGGGCCGCGGCGACGGCGGCTTCGTGCCCGCCGCGCACCTGGAGCAGTGACGCGACGGAGCCGACGATGCCGTGCCGGGAGTCTGCGGCGGCGAGCAGCGTGGCTGCGCCGTCCTTGCGGGAGAGGCTGAGCTCGAGGGCCTCGAGCCGCGCGCTGGCGGTCGTGCGGTCGCGCTCGGCGGTGCGCTCGGCCTCGCGCAGCCGCTCGACCTCGGCCTCGACCTCCTCGAGGGCTGCGGCGGCGGTCTCGTAGGTCGAGTCCAGGCCCTCCTCGCCCTCCTCCTCGACGGCGATCGAGGCCTCGAGCGTGGAGAACTCCTTCTCGGCGGCCCGGGCCCGCTCCTGCGACTGCTCGACCACGCCCCGGAGTCGGCCGATCTCGGCCTCGCCGGCCTCGATCCGGCTCTTGCGCGCCCCGACCTGCCCGGCCAGCTTCGCCAGCCCCTCACGGCGGTCCGCGGCGGCGCGGGCGAGGCGCTGCAGGCGCTGCTGCTCCGCGGCATACGCGCGCTCGAGCTCCTCGCGGGCGGCCACGGCGGCCTCGAGCGCCTCCTTGGCCTCGCGGACCTCGGCGAGGAGCGACTCCTCCTGGCGACGGGCTTCGGCAGCCTGTGCGCGCAGCTCCTCGGGGTCGCGGCCGGTGGTCTGCTCGTCGGCGGTGTCCTGGCTGAGCAGGCGCACCCGCTCGGCGGCGAGCGACTCGGTCGAGGCGAGCTTGTCGCGCAGCTGCTGGAGGGCGAACCAGCGCTCCTGGGCGCGGGACAGCTCGGGGGCGGCGTCGGCGGCCTGCTGCTCGAGGGTGGCGAGGCGGCTGCGCTGTTCGGCGAGGCCCTCCTCGACCTCGGTGCGCTTGGCGATGAGGGCCGTCTCGTCGGCGACCTCCTGCTCGAGCGTCGACGTCAGCTGGACGAGGTCGTCGGCGAGCAGCCGCAGGCGCGCGTCGCGGGCGTCGGCCTGGATGACGGCGGCCTTGCGGGCAGCCTCGGCCTGCCGGCCCAGCGGGCCGAGCTGGCGGCGGATCTCGCCGGTGAGGTCGCTGACGCGGGTGAGGTTCGCCTCCATCGCCTCGAGCTTGCGCAGCGCCTTCTCCTTGCGCTTGCGGTGCTTGAGGACCCCGGCGGCCTCCTCGATGAACCCGCGCCGCTCCTCGGGCGTCGCGCGCAGGACGGTGTCGAGCTGGCCCTGGCCGACGATGACGTGCATCTCACGGCCGATACCGCTGTCGGACAGCAGCTCCTGCACGTCGAGCAGGCGGCAGGACGTGCCGTTGATGGCGTACTCCGAGCCACCGTTGCGGAACATCGTCCGGCTGATGGTGACCTCGGTGTAGTCGATCGGCAGCGCGCCGTCGGTGTTGTCGATGGTCAGGGCCACCTCGGCGCGGCCCAGGGGCGCGCGGCCGGCGGTCCCGGCGAAGATGACGTCCTCCATCTTGCCGCCGCGCAGGCTCTTGGCGCCCTGCTCCCCCATCACCCAGGCGAGTGCGTCGACGACGTTGGACTTGCCGGAGCCGTTGGGACCGACGATGCAGGTGATGCCCGGCTCGAGCCGCATCGAGGTCGCCGAGGCGAAGGACTTGAAGCCCTTGAGGGTGAGGCTCTTGACGTACACGAGCGGCGTGGCTCCCGGGTGAGGCTGCGGGTGGTCGGACGGGGTCGGATCGGGGCCCACCCTACCCGCGGGCACGGCGGGCACCGTGGACCTTCCGCGGTCCTGCGTTGCCTGTGCCTGCTGTGACGCAAGTGAACTCGCGTGCGGACCTCGGGCGCGCGCCCGGGTCAGTCGGAGGCGGCGATGGCCTCGTGGTGGTGGATGACCTCGGCGATGACGAAGTTGAGGAACTTCTCGGCGAAGGTCGGGTCGAGCCCGGCCTCGTCGGCCAGGGCGCGCAGCCGCGCGATCTGCCGTTCCTCGCGCGAGGGGTCGGCCGGCGGCATACCGGTGCGCGCCTTGTACTCACCCACCTGCTGGGTGCACTTGAAGCGCTCGGCGAGCAGGTGCACGAGGGCGGCGTCGATGTTGTCGATGCTGGCGCGCAGGCGCGCCAGCTCCGCGGGTGTCTCCGGGTCGGTCGGGACGGGTGAGGTCACCCGGCAATCGTAGGCACGGCCGCGCCCACGACGTCCGGCTGTCTCACGTCATCGCGGACGCGGTCGTTCTCGCGCAGGCGGTCGTTGTCGCGCTGCAACGCCTCGACGAGGTGCTCGAGGTCGCGGACCCTGCGACGCAGCTCGATGGTCTCGAGCACCAGCCGTGGCTCGTTCGCCACGCGGTAGCCCACGAGGGCCTTGGCCATGGTCGACTCCTTCTCCGCAGGCGGCGGGGTTCGCGAGCTGCGGCCCGGCCCGAGCGGCCCACCCCGACGGGGCGACCGGGGCCATCTCTCAGGGTGACAGGCGGGCCGGTGCGGGTCAATGGCGCCCGGTGTGCCCTTTTTGCCCGTGCGTCACTCCACCACCGCGCGTGCCGGGCCCCGCGGGCCACGGGCCCGGCGGGTCACTTCTCGACGAAGCCCTCGATGCCGTCGCGCGCGGCACCCCAGGTGCACACGCAGGTGTGGACGTCGCCCGGGCGCAGGGCCTGCGAGGGCTTCTCCTCCAGCAGGGTCACGAGCTCACGGATCTTGGCCGGTGGTCCCTGGGCGACGATCTCCACCCGGCCGTCGCCGGCGTTGCGCGCGTGCCCGACGAGTCCCAGCTCGAGGGCGCGGGCCCGGGTCCACCACCGGAAGCCGACGCCCTGGACCCGTCCGTGCACCCAGATGACAGCCCGCGCCGGCTCGTTGTCGTCCATGTCTCCAGTTGTACCTCCGCCGCAACCGGCTGTCAGGTGGAAGCCACCCGGCCGCGTCCGGCCCTCGCGACAGCGGTGCGCCGCGGTCGCGGCTGGCAGCGGGGGCAGGAGAACGACGACCGGTTCATGAAGGCCTCGCGCCGGATCGGGGTGCCGCAGCGGTCGCACGGGCGCCCCTCCTGGCCGTAGGCGTGCAGCGACCGGTCGAAGTAGCCGGAGGCGCCGTTGACGTTGACGTAGAGCGCGTCGAAGCTCGTGCCGCCCTGGAGCAGCGCCGCGGCCATCACCTCGCGGGCGTGGTCGAGGATCCGCGACAGCGTCGGCTTGCTCAGGGCGGAGCACAGCCGCTCGCCGTGCACCTGCGACCGCCACAGCGCCTCGTCGGCGTAGATGTTGCCGATGCCGGCGACGAGGGTCTGGTCGAGCAGGGCGCGCTTGACCGCGACGTCCTTGGCCTTCATCCGGCGCACGACGGCCGCCTGGTCGTACGCGGGCTCGAACGGGTCGGGGGCGATGTGCGCGATCGTCTCGGGGACCAGGTCGTCGGTCAGCTCGGCCAGGGCCATGCCGCCGAACGTCCGCTGGTCGACGAACCGCAGCTCGGGGCCGCCGTCGGTGAACCGGAACCGCGCGTGCAGGTGCTTCTCGTCCGGGGCACCCTCGTCCTCGACCAGCAGCTGCCCGCTCATCCCGAGGTGGGCGAGCAGGGCCTGGCGCTCGCCCTCCGGCGTCCGCAGGACGAGCCAGAGGTACTTGCCCCGGCGCCGCGCGGACTCGACGGTGTTGCCGGCGATCCGCTCCCCGAGGTCGACCGGGCCGGCGAGGTGCCGGCGCGCGACGCGGGTGCCGTGGAACGCCGCGGTCTCGATCGTGCGGCCGGCGACGTGGTCGGCCAGGCCACGTCGGACCACCTCGACCTCGGGCAGCTCGGGCACGGCGGGAGTATGCCGGGTGCTCGCCTACGTGGGCGAGCCCACCGCGGCGTCGTCGTCGGAGCCGTCGCCGAGGTCGGGGGCGGTCTCGTCTGCGCCCGCAGCGCCGTCGGCGTCGACGGCGTCGCCGGAGGCCAGCCGGCCCGCCCGGGCGGACAGCGCGCGCCAGGCCAGCTCGGCGGCCTTCTGCTCGGCCTCCTTCTTGGACCGGCCGGTGCCCTCGCCCAGCACCTCGTCACCGACGACGGCGCGGGCGTGGAACGTCTTCTCGTGGTCCGGCCCCTCCTCCTCGACGCGGTACTCGGGGACGCCGAGCGTCGAGGCGGCCGCCAGCTCCTGCAGCGAGGTCTTCCAGTCCAGGCCGGCACCGAGCGTGGCGGACTGGGCCATGAGGGGGTCGAGCAGGTGGTGCACCAGGGTGGCCGCGGCGTCCATCCCCGACGACAGGTAGACGGTGCCGATGACGGCCTCCATCGTGTCGGCGAGGATCGAGGCCTTGTCACGACCGCCGGTGGCCTCCTCGCCACGGCCGAGCAGGACGTGGTCGCCGAGGCCGAGGGTGCGCGCGACGTCGGCGAGCGCCCGCATGTTCACGACCGCCGCACGCAGCTTGGCCAGCTGGCCCTCGGGCAGGTCGGGGTGGGTGGCGTAGAGCGTGTCGGTGACGACGAGGCCGAGGACGGAGTCACCGAGGAACTCGAGTCGCTCGTTGTTCGGCAGGCCGCCGTTCTCGTATGCGTACGAGCGGTGGGTGAGGGCACGCAGAAGCAGCGACTCGTCGACGGGTCCGCCGCACACCTCTGCGAGGTGCGTGGCGAAGTCGTCGACGGGCCGCTGCGTCGCGTCGGTCCGCGGCGACGCCGCCGCGGACCGTGGGGACCTCGCGTTCGTCAGGGAGCTCAGCCCTGGTGCTCGGTGCGCTCGGCGGTCGTGTAGTGACGACCCTTGTAGTAGCCGCAGGACGGGCACGCCTGGTGCGGTTGGGCCGGCGACTTGCACTGGGGGCACGTGGTGAGCGTGGTCGCCGTCGCCTTCCAGTTCGCGCGACGCGAACGGGTGTTGGAGCGCGACATCTTCCGCTTCGGGACAGCCACGTCAGTTCCTCTTCTCTTCGGTGTCGGCGGACAGCGCCTGGAGCGCGGACCACCTCGGGTCGATCACTTCGTGGTGGTGGTCCGGGTCGTCCGCCAGGCGTGCTCCGCACTCGGAGCACAGACCCGGGCAGTCCTCCCGGCACACCGGCTGGAACGGCAGCGAGGGCACCACTGCGTCCCGGAGCACCGGCTCGAGGTCGAACAGGTCTCCCTCAAGCATGTACTCCTCGGTCTCGTCGTCGCCGGCCCCCACCTCACGGTGGTGGGCCGCACGGTCGGCGTAGGCGAACAGCTCCTGGAACCGCGCGTCCACCGGGACGGCGACGGGGTCCAGGCACCGCACGCAGGCGCCGGTCGCGGTGGCGGTCGCCGAGCCGGTGACCAGCACGCCCTCCACGACGGACTCGAGCCGCAGGTCCAGCTCGACCGGGTCGCCCTGGGGCACCCCGATGACGTCCGTGCCGAGGTCGGCAGGTGCCTCGGCCGTACGCTGGACGAGCTCCATCGAACCGGGTCGCCGACCCAGGCTCTTGGTGTCGAAGACCAAGGGCGAGCGCGGGTCGAGGTGGTTCATGGCTCCAGCAGACGTCGAGGGCTCGGCTCACGCTCCGGACGAGACGCAGACCGACGCACGAGGTTACCGGAGCCCGGCCCGCTCGCCCAAATGCGCCTCGAGGGCCCGGCCCAGCACCCCGGCCAGCGTGCGCACGTAGGTCGCGGTGAGGTGGTCCCCGGCCCGGTGGACGGTGACGTGGCCGATGGCCACGGGGCAGCGCTGCGCCGGGCAGATCCAGTCGGTGAGGTCGACCAGCTCGACCCCTGCCGCCGCCGCAGCGGCGCGTTGGACAGGCAGCCCGCTGCCCTCCACCGCCGGGGCCCGGTCGAACGAACAGAGGGTCAGGTGGTGCGGGTGCCTGGCGGTGCAGACGTCGAGGTCGTCCGGCGACAGCGGGCTGTCCCCGAGGACGGCGAGGGGGACGCCGAGGGCGCGCACCTCCGACCAGCGGGCGGCCAGCCCGTCGACGAGCGCGTCACGGCTGGGGCGCCCTCCGTCCCACGCGGTGGTGGCGTAGCTCGAGGTGAGCAGCAGGTCGGGCGGGTCCGCCCGCAGCCGGCGCATCACCCCGGCGTTCCACGCGTCGCACTGCTCGTAGGGCTCCCCCGCCTGCTGGGCGTGGCCGCGGGCGAAGGCGCACGAGGACTTGCCGTAGGTCACGACGTGCCAGCCGTGCCGAGCGGCGAGCGCCTCCACGGCCGGCAGCCACTGCATCGCCTTGGAGTCTCCGACGAGGGCGACCGTGCGGCTGCCGGCCGGGTCGCCGAAGTCGCACCGCACGGGCTCGCGGGCCAGCCGGTCCACCTGGCAGTGGTCGACGTCGGCCGCCGGCCGGTCCTTGCCCGCGAGCTGGGGGTCGGGGGTCAGCCACTCCCAGTCGTCGACGGCGAACCGGCTCGCGTCGCCGGTCGGCTCGGCGCCGAGGGTCGCCGCACCGAGCGCGTCGGGCGTCGGCGTCGACCCGGCCACGGGGGCGGTGCGGAACGGCGACTGCACCCGCAGGAGCGGGACGGCCGCCAGCGCCCCGGCCAGCGAGAGCGCCAGGCCCAGGCCCAGCACCGGGCGCGTGCGAGTGGCCAGCACCCGGCTGTGGTGGACGGGCGCCTCGAGGAAGCGGTGCCCCGCCCACGCGGGCACGAGCGACGCGGCCACGACGGCGACGCGCACCCACGGGTCGAGCCCGTCCGCCGCCCAGTCGGCGAGCACCACGACCGGCCAGTGCCAGAGGTAGACCGAGTACGACAGGCCCCCCACCCAGACCATGGGGGCGGCGCCGAGGACGCGGACCGGCCCCGTGGGCACGCCGGCCCACCCGGCATACAGGACCGCGGCGGCGCCCAGCGTCGGCACCAGCGTCCACGGGCCCGGGGTGACCGCGTGCGGGGGCAGCCAGAACGCGCTCCCGAGGACGGCGACGAGGCCCACCCAGCCGACGGCGGCCGTCGCGAGCGGTCCGGTCGGGGCGTCGGGGGCAGCGGGCAGGTCAGCCGCAGGGGCGGGGGCACGGCCGGCGCGCGCGTGCGCCCAGACGGCGAGCCCGGCACCGACCCCGAGCTCCCAGGCGCGGGTCGTGGTCACGAAGTACGCCCGCGCAGGGTCCACCGCACCCAGCCACACCGCATACGCGAACGACGGCACTGCGATCACGGCCAGCAGGCCACCGACCGCAGCCGGCGACGGCGCCCGCTGAGTGCGGCGCAGCCGGCGCACCCCCCAGGCGAGCGCGATGAGCGCCAGCGGCCACACGACGTAGAACTGCTCCTCGACCGCGAGCGACCAGAAGTGCTGCACCGGCGAGGGAGTGCTGTCGGCGGCGAGGTAGTCGACGGCCCGGTGCGCCAGGACCCAGTTGACGACGTAGAGGGCAGCCCCGGCCACGTCGGTGCCGACCTCGCGCCGGCGCAGCCCGGGGACGACGAGGTACGCCACCACGGCGGTGACGACGAGCACCAGCGCCGCGGCGGGCAGCAGACGGCGGATGCGCCGGCCGACGAAGCGGGCCCACGAGATGGTCCCGGTCGAGCCGAGCTCGCGGACCAGGATCCCGGTGATCAGGAAGCCGGAGATGACGAAGAAGACGTCGACGCCGAGGAAGCCGTTCGGGACCGGCAGGCCCGCGTGGTAGGCGAGGACGAGCAGGACGGCGACGGCCCGCAGCCCCTCGATGTCGGGCCGGAAGCCGTGCGCCCGTGAGGGTCTGGAGCTCAGGTCACTGCCTCCGCAGGCGGTCGACGAGGGCGTCGCGGACGCGGTCGGGCACGAGCCCGGTGACGTCCCCGCCGTAGCGGACGACCTCCTTGACCAGCGAGCTCGAGACGTGGCCGAACGCCGGGTCGCCGGGCAGGAACACCGTCTCGACGCCGGTGAGGTGCTTGTTCATCAGCGCCATCGGCAGCTCGTAGGCGAAGTCGGTGTCGCCGCGCAGCCCCTTGACGATGGTGGCGGCGTCCACGTCCCGGCACACGTCGACCAGGAGCCGGTCTGCGAAGACCTCGACGCGGACGCCGGGCAGGTCCGCGCAGGCGTCCGCGAGCAGCTCGCGCCGCTCGTCCGGGCTGAAGACCCCGTGCTTGGCAGGGTTGTGCAGCACGGCGACGACGACCTCGTCCCACCGCGAGGCCGCACGACGGATGACGTCGAGGTGGCCGGCGGTGACGGGGTCGTACGAGCCGGGGCAGACGCACCGGCGCGGGCTGGGGTTGGTCACACCGGAACGCTAGCAGCGGCAGTCAGTCGTCCTCGTCGTCGGCGGGCAGCAGGCCCTCCTCGTGGGCGCGCTCGACGACCCGGCGGACGTTGGCCTCGCTGCCGCAGTCCTCGTCGAGGAGCTCGTTGCGGCGCTGGGCCCAGGCGACGCCGAGGTCCTGGCGCACCTTCTCCGACACGTCGGTGCGGGCGGGGTTGAGGATGGTCTGCTCCTCCTCGCCGATGTGGTGGTTGAGGGCCGTCGCGAGGTCCTCCACCGCGTCGTCGAACTTCTGCGCGTCGGTGCCCTTGCACTCCAGCAGCACGAGCAGCGCCTCGTTGCCCTCGGCGTGCTCCTCCTCGCCGTGCTCGGCCTCGTGCTCGTCGATCGCGTCCTTGCGGCGCAGGGTCGTGTAGACCTTCTCCTCCTCGGCCTCGCCGTGGGCGATGAGCACGGCGGACAGGGCGGCGCGGGCGGCCTCGCGGTCGGCGGTGGCGTCGCGCAGGTCGCGCAGCAGGCTCTCGAACAGCCGGTGGTCGTCGAGGATCAGCTCCACCACGTCACCCTCGATCGGGCGCGGGATCTCATATCGCGTCATGGCCCCACCCTCTCCCACCTGCGGCGTCGCCGCCCGCCGGGCACCGGGGTCCGCCCGCGTCCCACCCAGCGGACGCCCGGTTTGTCCCCTCGCGCAGGCTGCGACACGGTGGAGAGGTCCTGACCTCCATCGCAAGGAGAGCTCATGCTCACCCTGACCGAGAACGCCAGCACGATCGTCAAGACCCTCGTCGAGCAGAACCTCCCCACCGACGAGGCCGGCCTGCGCTTCAGCCACGAGGGCGCCAACTCCGGCGCGCTGACCGTGACCACTGCCGAGGCCGCCGAGCCCGGTGACGCCGTCGTGGAGCGCGACGGCGCCAAGGTCTTCCTCGACGAGACGGCCGCGGTCGCCCTCGGGGACCAGGTCCTCGACGCCACCGTCGACGAGGCCGGCAGCGTGCAGTTCAGCATCTCCCCCGCCGGCGGGGCGGGCGCACCGACGGCCTGAGCCGCCACCCGCGCGACGAGGGGGTCCGACCACTGCTGCGGTCGGGCCCCTTCGTCATGCGTGTGTCAGGACGCGGTCAGGTGACGCCCGGAGGCGCTCAGGTGATGCCCGGAGGCGGTCAGGCCACGCCCTCGGGGTGACGGGGGCCGGCGAACCAGACCTTGGTCTCGCCGTACCGCCGCTCCCCCTCGGGCTCCCACTCCGCCGGCCAGCGAGGCTCGGGTGAGCGGGACGAGCGCTCGACGACGACGAGCGCGTCGGGCGCGAGCCAGCCGTGCTCTGCGAGGAGGGCGAGGTCGCCGGCCAGCGACTCCTCGGACAGGTCGTACGGCGGGTCGCTGAAGACGAGGGTGCACGGGGTTGCCGGTGGCGCTGCCAGCGTGCGGGCGACAGTGGCGTGGCGGACCGCCGTGCCGGGTATGCCGAGTGCCGCCACGTTGCGTCGCGCGACCGCCGCGGCGGCGCGGTCGGACTCGACGAGGAGTACCGACGCGGCACCCCGGCTGGCGGCCTCGAGGCCCAGGGCGCCGGACCCGGCATACAGGTCGAGCACGTGCGCGCCGCGCAGGACGTCGAGGTGCTCGAGGCGGGAGAACAGCGCCTCGCGCACCCGGTCGCTCGTGGGGCGGGTGCCCTGGCCCGGCGGGGTGGCGATCCGTTGGCCGCCGGCCCGGCCGCTGATGATGCGCGTCACGGCGGCACGGTAGCGCGACCACCGCCTCCGGTCTCTGCGCGATCGCGGCGGTGGGCACCGCTCCGACCGCGCAAAGACCTGGGGGTCAGTGCGTGCGAACCGGGTGCCGGCGGTCCAGGGCGTCGAGGAGCAGGTCGGTGACGGCATCCGGGCGCTCGAGCGAGGGCAGGTGACCCGCCCAGGGCAGCTCGACGTGCTCGGCGTCGGGGACCTGCGCGGCCAGCACGGCCGCGACCTCACGGAAGTGGCCGAGGTCCAGCGTGCCGGACACCACGAGGGTCGGGACGGCCAGGCGCGACGGGTCGACCTCAACCCGCTCCGGCTGCGGGCCGGGCTCGAGGGCGTCGGCGGAAAGCTGCACCTCGAACGCCCGGCGCTGCATCTGCGTGACGCGGTGGGCGGTCGCCTCGTCGGCGTCCGGGCCGAGGAAGGTGCGGACGTTGAGCTGCACCGCCCCCTCGACGTCACCCGCCTCGAGCAGGCGGTCCTCCTCGGCGCCGAACGCCTGCAGCTCCTCGTCCGGGTCGACTCCCCGGAAGGCGGGGCAGAGCAGGACGAGGGATGACACGCGGGCGGGGTCCCTCGTGGCGAGCTCCATCGCGACGCGCCCGCCGTAGGACGAGCCCACGACCGCCGCCTCGGCCATGCCGAGCGAGTCGAGCAGCGCGGCGAGGTCGTCGGCGTCGGCATACGCCTCACCCGGCATCGGGCTCTCGCCGAAGCCGCGAAGGTCGGGTCGCACGACCCGGTGGGCGCGGGCCAGCGCGGGGACCTGGGGCTCCCACATCCGGCGGTCGCAGACCCCGGAGTGCAGCAGGAGGACGGCTGGGCCGTCACCGTCGACGTCGTGGGCGAGGATCACGGCCGGCAGCCTAGGGTCGCGGTCGCCCCGCCCACGAACCCATTTCCGCAGCCGCCCACGCTCGTCTGTGCACAGACGAGCGTGTCTCTGCGCAGCGAGCGGATCCACGCGCAGTGGGACCGAGGTCTGTGCGCAGACGAGCGTGTCAGCGAGCGGGGGGCTGGGACCGAGCTCTGTGCGCAGACGAGCGTGTCACCAAGAGGGGGGCCGGGACCGGACCTGGTCCTTGCGGTCAGCCGCGCTCGAGGAAGGCGGCCTGCTGCTCGTCCACCTGCTCGGCGACGGCGGCCGCGAGGTCCGGGTGCCCCGCGAGCTCGGGGTCGGCCGCGACGAGCGCCGTGGCGTCCTCGCGTGCCTGGTCGACGAGCGCCTCGTCGCGCAGGATCGAGAGCCACTCCAGCGAGTTGCGGCCACCGGACTGCCGCGCCCCGAGCACGTCGCCCTCGCGCCGCTGCTCGAGGTCGAGCCGGGCGAGCTCGAACCCGTCGGTCGTCCCGGCCACAGCCTGCAGCCGGGTCAGGGCCGACTCGGCGTCGGTGCTCGTCATGAGCAGGCAGAGCCCGGCGTGCTGCCCACGGCCGACCCGCCCGCGCAGCTGGTGCAGCTGGGAGACCCCGAACCGGTCGGCGTCCATGACCACCATGACGGTGGCGTTGGGGACGTCGACGCCGACCTCGATCACCGTGGTCGAGACGAGCAGGTCGACCTCGCCGCGGTTGAACCGTGCCATCACGGCGTCCTTGGCCTCCGGCGCCATCCGACCGTGCAGGACCTCGATGGTGAGCCCGGCGAGCGCCGGCGTCTCGCGCAGGGTGGCCTCCACGGCATACACGCTCGCGAGCTCGCGCGGCGCCTCGACGGGGTTGCCCTCCTCGTCCACCTCGGGCGGCAGGAACGGCTCGTCCTCGACACCCTTGTCGTCGCCGCCGATCCGCGGGCACACCACGTACGCCTGCCGCCCGGCCCGCACCTCCTCGGCGATGCGCTCCCAGGTGCGCTCGACCCAGCGGGCGTTGTCCCCGGGCACGACGTGCGTCGCGATCGGCGACCGGCCTCGCGGCAGCTCGCTCAGGGTGGACGTCTCGAGGTCGCCGAACACCGTCATGGCGACGGTTCGCGGGATCGGCGTCGCCGTCATGACGAGGACGTGCGGCGGTTGCTTCCCCTTCTCCCGCAACGCATCCCGCTGCTCGACGCCGAAACGGTGCTGCTCGTCGACGACGACGAGGGCGAGGTCGAAGAAGGACACGTTCTGCTGGATGAGCGCGTGCGTGCCGACGACGATCCCGGCGTCGCCGGAGGCTGCGTCGAGCAGCGCCTGCTTGCGCGCAGCGGTCGACTGGGAACCGGTCAGCAGCCTGACGCGGGTCCCGATGTCGCTGCCGCCGAGCATCCCGCCCTCGGCGAGGTCACCGAGCATCGTCGTGATCGACCGGTGGTGCTGGGCCGCGAGGACCTCCGTCGGCGCGAGCAGCGCCGCCTGGCCGCCCGCGTCGACGGCGGCGAGCATGGCGCGCAGCGCGATGACCGTCTTGCCCGAGCCGACCTCGCCCTGGAGCAGCCGGTGCATCGGGGTGTCGCGCGCCATCTCCTGCGCGAGCACCTCCCCCACCTCGCGCTGCCCGGCGGTGAGCTCGAACGGCAGCCGCGCGTCGAAGGCCGCCAGCAGGCCCCCCTCGCGCGGGCGGCGGGCGAGCGTCTTCTCCTGCGACTGCCGGTGCCGCCGCTGGGCCAGGACGGTCTGCAGGACGAGGGCCTCCTCGTACCGCAGCCGCGTGCGCGCCCGCTCCACCTCCGGCCACCCGCTGGGCTGGTGTATGCCGCGCAGCGCCTCCAGCCGCGAAGGCAGGCCGCGCGCAGCGGCGAGGTCCGGGGGCACGACGTCGACGACCGAGTCGAGCTGGTCGAAGACGAGGTTGAGGCTGTCGATGACGGTCCAGTTCTGGACCTTGGGCACCTGCAGGTAGATCGGCAGCAGCCGCCGGCGCGCGTCGAGGCCGTCGGAGTCGGGCGGCAGGATCTGGTAGTCGGGGTGGGTCAGTTGCCAGGTCCGGCCGTAGCGGCCCACCTTGCCCGCGAAGATGGCCCGCGCGCCGGGGACGAGGCGGCCTTCGTGCCCGTACGGCTTGAAGAAGGTCACCTCCATGTCGTTGGTGCCGTCGGTGATCGTCGCGGTGAGGATGCGGCCGCGCCGGTTGCGCATCGGGCGGGTGACGGCGTCGCGGACGTCGGCCACCACGACGACGTACTCGCCCTCGTGCAGGCTCGTCAGGTCCGCGTCGAAGCTGGTGTACCGCCGCGGCCAGAACCGCAGCAGGTCGCCGACGGTGTGCAGGTCGCGGCCCGCGGCCAGCTTGGGCGCCGCGCTCGACACGACCGAGCGCAGGTTCGTGCTCTCGTCGACCACGCCTACTCGACTCCCAGCAGCAGTGGGTAGTGCGGCTGCCCGCCCTCGATGACCTGCACGTCGAGGTCGCGCTGGGTCTGCCGGACCCGCTGGCCCAGGGCCTCCCCCAGCCCCTCGGGCGCACCCTCCCCCGTCACCACCGTGACGATCTCGCCGCCGCTGGACAGCAGCCGGGTCAGCACCTCGATGCCGACGGCCTCGAGGTCGTCGCCCACGACGACGACATCGCCCGACACCGCCCCGAGGACGTCACCGGGCGCGCACGGGCCCGCGCTCGTGAGCGCCTCCTTGCTGGCGACCGCGACGGCGCCGTGCCGGGTGGCCGCCGCCGCGTGGCCCATCTCCGCGGCGTTGCGGGCGGCGCTGGCAGAGGCCTCCCAGACCGCCATCGCGGCCAGGCCCTGGACCGCCGTGCGCGAGCGCACCACGTGGACCTCGACCTGGTCGGCCTCCGCTGCGCGGGCGGCGGCGTGCGCCGCCATCTCGGTGTCGCGGTCGTTGGGGAGCAGCAGGACCGAGGGGGCGCCGGTGGCGCGGACGGCGTCGAGCAGCTGGCCGGCGGACGCGCGCCGGCCGGGGCCGCTGGGCACGACCACGGCACCGGCCGCCTCGAACACCGTCGCCAGGCCCGGGCCGGCCGCGCAGGCCACGACAGCGACTCCCGTGGCGTGGCGCTCCCGCCGTGCCGCCTGGTCCGCGAAGTGCGTGACCCGCACCCGGAACGGCCGCCCGGCGTCGAGCCCCGCCTCGAGCGCGGCCCCGACGTCGTCGACGTGGACGTGGACGTTCCACAGCTCGGGGCCACCGACGACGAGCAGCGAGTCACCGAGCGCGTCGAGCGTCGTGCGCAGCGTCGCCGCCCGCTCCTCGTCGCTGTCGCGCAGCAGGTACATGACCTCGTATGCCGGGCCGCCCTCCACGAGGTCGCCGTCACCGGTGGACGAACCACCGTGGGAGCCCACCGGCTCGACAGTGCCCCCGTTGCTGCGGGTCCAGTCCTCCCGGCGGCGCAGGGTCTGGTCCTCGGTGAAGGGCTCGACCCGCTCCCCGACCTGCGTGGCGTCCTGGTGCACGACCCGGGCGAGGGCCTCGAGCATGAGCACGTACCCGGCGGCGCCGGCGTCCACGACCCCCGCCCGGGCCAGGGCCGGCAGCTGCTCGGTCGTCTCCCGGAGCGCGACGGTGGCTGCGTCGAGGGCGGCCTCGGCGACCGCCGTGAGCCCCTGGTCAACCGGCTGGGCCCCCGCCGCGGCCGCCGCGTGCGCGACGGTGAGGATCGTCCCCTCGGCCGGGTGCATGACGCTGGCGCGGGCGCGGGCGCTGGCCCGGGCAAGGCCGTCGGCCATGACGGACGCGTCCGCCGCCTCCACCCCGCGCTCGGCGATCGCCTCGGCGAACCCGCGCACCAGCTGGCTCAGGATGACCCCGGAGTTGCCCCGCGCGGTGAGCAGCATCGCGTGGGCGAGGTCGCTGCACTCCTGCTCCAGCGACGCCTCGCCGAGGATGCCGTCCCGCTCGTGCTCGGTGCGGACGGTGTCGAGTGCGGCGTCGAGGGTGAGGTAGAGGTTGGTGCCCGTGTCGCCGTCGGGGACCGGGAAGACGTTGAGGGCGTCGATCTCGGCTCGCCGGGCGGCGAAGGCGGCCCGCGTGAGCACAGCCCACCGCCGGGCATCCGCAGCGGTGAGGGCATCGAGCACGGTGGCAGGCTAACGTCAGGGGCCGTCGCCGAGGCGGCCATCGGCGCCGTTTTGGTCGATGCGCCACCCCTCGGCTACGCTTGACCGGTTCCCGTGAACCTCTCCGTCGCTGGCTCCTGCCCGCGGTGGATCACGGGCGCCCCGAGTTTGTACGCATCGAACCAGGAGAACACCCGTGGCTGCCAACTGCGACGTCTGCGGCAAGGGACCGGGCTTCGGTCACAACATCTCGCACTCGCACCGCCGCACCAAGCGTCGTTGGAACCCCAACATCCAGCGCGTGAAGGCTCTGGTGGGCGACGCGGGCGTGACCCCGAAGCGTCTCAATGTCTGCACCTCGTGCCTGAAGGCCGGCAAGGTCAAGCGCTGACCCAGCCTCCCGGCACACGCACTCGAAGCCGATCTCCCCACGGGGAGGTCGGCTTCGGTCGTTCCCGGGGACAGCTGCGGCTTCGGGGGTGCGGCAGTCGTTGGGGATGCGGCGGTGACGTCTGGGTCATTGCTGCACCCCCACCCGCGGACATCCCGCGGCATCACGGCGCCGGGCGAGGGCTCAGCCCGCGAAGTGGTCCCAGCCACGAGGCTGCTGCGGCTCACCGTCGAGGGTGACGCCCTCACCCTCGTCGACCCGGCCGAGCGCCCGCCACCCAGCCGGCAGCTCCCCCCGGAAGGTGGCGAGCAGGCTGTGCTCCTCCCCACCGGCGAGCACGCACTCCAGCGCCCCGTCGCCGACCACCTCGCGCAGCACGTCCACGTCGGGGGCCAGCAGCGCCGAGTCGAGCGCCAGCCGCACCCCGCTGGCCGCCGCCAGCCGGGAGCCGTCGCGCAGCAACCCGTCGGACACGTCGAGCATCGCGGTCGCGCCGCTCGCCGCTGCCTGGGGTCCGGCCGACAGGGGCGTCGTGGGCCGCAGGTGGTGCGCGACGCAGTCGGCGGCGACGGCACCCGCCCCCGTGCCTGACCGGAGCAGCTCGAGCCCGGCGGCCGAGCGCCCGAGCGTGCCGCAGACGGCGACCACGTCGCCGGGTCGGGCGCCGGAGCGCAGGACGGCTGTGCCGGGCAGCTCCCCCAGCGCGGTGACCGCGACCGCGAGGACGCCTGTCGGCGCTGACGACAGGTCCCCGCCGGCCACGGCGACACCCGCCTCCGCGGCCCGTGCCCCCAGCTCCCGCGCGAAGTCGAGCACCCAGTCCACCGACACCGCCGGGTCCGCCATGAGGGCGACGAGCACGGCCGTCGGCCGGCCGCCCATCGCGGCGACGTCGGCGAGGTTCTGGGTGAGCGCCTTGGCGGCGACGTCCGCCCCGCTGGACCACTCGTCCACCCAGTCGCGCCCCCGCACCATCGTGTCGGTGGTCGCGACCGTGCGGCTCCCCGTGGCGAGGACCGCGGCGTCGTCCCCCGGGCCCACCGGCATACCCGGCCCACCCGCGAAGAGCGGGAAGATCTCGGCCAGCAGGGCACCCTCGGACACCTGCGCGAGCGTGCGCGCCTGGTCGGGCACGGCGTGACCTCCTTGTGACGCGGTCCTGGGGAGACGGGTGGGACACGGGCACGGTAGCGTCTGGGTCACCGTGGCGCCCCGCCGCGGCAGGTTCTCTCGGGACATCCGTCCCGGCCAACCAGGAAGCAGAGGTGTCACGTGGTGGTCCAGGCCTACATCCTGATCCAGACCGAGGTCGGCAAGGCGGCGACAGTGGCCGAGGCCATCGCAGGCATTGCCGGGGTGGTCCTGGCCGAGGACGTCACCGGCCCGTACGACGTGATCGCCCGCGTCGAGGCCAACACCGTCGACGAGCTGGGCAAGCTCGTCATCGCCAAGATCCAGGACGTCGCGGGCATCACCCGCACCCTGACCTGCACCGTCGTCCACGTCTGACGTGCGTCGCGCCGCGCGGCGGCGCGCGCTCCTCGCAGCCGCCGGCCTCCTGATCCTCGGGACGGCCGGCGCTGTCGTGTATGCCGTGTGGCCGCACGGCGTCGACGTCGCCGTGCCCGACTACCCCGGCACCGGCTGCGACGCCGCCTCCCGCGCCTGGCCGCAGCGCGTGGCCGGCCGCGAGCGCGTGGAGACGTCGCCGGCGTCCGCCCGGACCCGGGCGTGGGGCGACCCCGCCGTCGTCGCCCGGTGCGGCCTGCCCGCGCTCGGCCCGACGACGGACGAGTGCCTCGACGTCGACGGCGTCGGCTGGGTGGTCGAGCGGCTGTCCGACGGCACCCGCTTCACCACGTTCGGCACCGACCCCGCGATCGAGGTGCTCGTCCCGCAGGCGTACACCCCCGAGCCGCTCCTCCTGCCCGCGTTCGGCCCGGCCGCCAAGGCCCTCCCCCAGAACGGCCGCCACTGCACCTGACCCCTCCCACTTGTTGCCACGAGGTGGTCACGGAGGAGCTGGATCGGCCCTCCCGTGACCACGTGGTGGCAACAAGTGGGCTGTGAGGGGCTACCGGAGGCCGACGGGGCGCTCCAGTGCGAGCTGGATGAGCTCGTCGATGAGGTCGCGGTAGGACAGCCCGGTCGCCTCCCACATCTGCGGGTACATCGAGTGCGGCGTGAACCCCGGCATCGTGTTGATCTCGTTGATGACGACGTCACCCGCGTCGGTGTAGAAGCAGTCGACCCGCGCCAGACCCTCGCACCCCAGCGCCTCGAACGCGGCGGCCGCGAGCCGCTGGACCTCCTTGGACACCGCCTCGGGCACGTCCGCCGGGCACGACAGCACCGCCCCGTCGTCGAGGTACTTCGCCTCGAAGTCGTAGAACTCGTGGCCGCCCTCGGCCGTGACCGCGATCTCGCCGACGTGCGACACCCGTGGCCCGTCGGTGCCGCGACCCTGCAGCACCGCGCACTCGATCTCCCGGCCGACGATCCCCTGCTCGACGACGACCTTGCGGTCGTGCTGCCGAGCCACCTCGATGGCGCCCTCGAGCGCCGCGGGGTCGGACACCTTGGAGATGCCCATGCTGGACCCGGCCCGGGCCGGCTTCACGAAGACCGGGTACTTCAGCGCGGCCACGGCCTCCATGGCCGCAGCGGGGTCCCGCCGCCACTGCGCGTCGGTGATGACGACGTACGGACCGACCGGCAGCCCGGCCCCCGCGAAGAGGACCTTCATGTAGTGCTTGTCCATGCCGGCGGCGGAGGCGAGGACTCCCGACCCGACGTAGCGGATGTCGGCCATCTCGAGCATGCCCTGGATGGTGCCGTCCTCGCCGAACGGCCCGTGCAGCAACGGGAAGACGACGTCGACCTCCCCGAGGTCGCGCGGGATCTCCTGCGCCTCGAACGTCGTCAGGGTGCGGTTCGTCGTGGCCAGGGGGACGACGACCCCGGCGCCGCTGTCGGCAGCCACCTCGGGAGTGGCACTGGCGGTGAGCTCGAGCCGCGAGGGGTCGCCGTCGGAGAGCACCCAGTGGCCCTCGCGGGAGATCCCGATCGGGATGACGTCGTAGGTGTCGCGGTCGATCGCGCGCATGACGCCCGCGGCCGTGGCGCACGAGACCGCGTGCTCCGAGGAGCGGCCGCCGAAGACGATGGCGACGCGCGGCTTGCGGGGCGTGGGCTGGTCAGTGGTCATCGCCGACGAGCGTATCCCGCCCGGTGGCCCACGCCGTCACCCGCCGCGCCCCACGCCTACGCTGGCCGCGTGACCTCCCACGACGTCCCCGACGTGCCCGAGTCCCCGGCCCACGAAGCCGCCCACGACGACCTCTCCCCCGCCTCACGTGTGGTCGCGCTCGGGCGCCCGGACCGGGTCCCGGGCGCCGGCGTCAGTCCTCCCCTGGAGCTGTCCTCGACGTATGCCGCCGGCGGACCGCAGGGGTACGCCCGGGGCGGCAACCCGACGTGGTCGGCGTTCGAGGAGGCCCTGGGCAGCCTCGAGGGCGGCGACGCCCTCGTGTTCGCCTCCGGCATGGCGGCCGTGAGCGCCGCCCTGTCCCTGGCGCCCCACGGGAGCACCGTCGTCGCCTCCAAGACGGCGTACAACGGCACCGTCGCGTCACTGCTCGACGCCGAGCGCGACGGCAGCCACGAGGTGCGCTGGGTCGACCTCACCGACACCGCCGCCGTGGTGGCCGCGCTCGACGGCGCCGCCCTGGTCTGGCTGGAGTCGCCGAGCAACCCGCTCCTCGAGGTCGCGGACCTGCCCGCCGTCGCCGCGGCAGCCCGCGAGCGCGGCGTCCTGTCGGTGTGCGACAACACCTTCGCCACGCCCCTGGGCCAGCAGCCGTTGTCGTTCGGCGTCGACGTCGTCGTCCACTCGGTCACCAAGTACCTCAGCGGGCACAGCGACCTCATCCTCGGCGCCACCGTCACCGCCGCCACCGAGACGGGGCGGCCGCTGCACGACCGGCTCGAGCACCACCGGCTGCTCGGCGGCGCCATCGCCGGACCCATGGAGACGTGGCTGGCCCTGCGCGGGCTGCGCACCCTGCACGTGCGGCTCGAGCGCGCCACCGCGAATGCCGCGGCGCTGGCCGAGCGGCTCCACGGCCACCCGTCCGTGGAGCAGGTCCGCTACCCCGGGTTCGGGGCGATGGTGTCCCTCGAGGTCGTCGGCGGGCCCGAGGCCGCCGAGCGCGTCGCGGCGGCCGTCCGGCTGTGGAGCCACTCCACCAGCCTCGGCGGCGTCGAGTCGCAGGTCGAGCGGCGTCGCCGGCACGTCCTGGAGCCCGAGACCACCCCCGAGAACCTGCTGCGCCTGTCGGTCGGCATCGAGGACGTCGACGACCTCTGGCGCGACCTCGACCAGGCCCTGCGCCACGCCTGACCCTGCGCCACGTCTGACCCTGAGCCACCTCCGAGCCGGGGTGGCGGGGATGCCCCGAGGCGAATGGTTGGGCCTGGCAGGAGCACCGGAGCTTGCGGAGGTGCGAGCGGAGATCGCCGAGGGGCGCCCCGCCAGCGCGGCGGTCCGGGAGTCCGGCGTCGGGTCAGTCGGTCTCGTTCTTGAGCTCGCGCTGCATGAGCCTGCCGACGACGTCCTTGGGTGAGCGCCCGTCGTGGACCACGGCCGCCACCTGCTCGATGATCGGCACCCGGACGTCGTGGTCGTGCGCGAGCTGCAGGATCGACTCGCAGGACTTCACGCCCTCGGCCGTCTGCCTGGTGACCGCGACGACCTCGGCGACCGACATGCCCTTGCCGAGGTTGACCCCGAAGGTGTGGTTGCGCGAGAGCGGCGACATGCAGGTGGCGATGAGGTCGCCCACCCCGGCGAGGCCGGCGAACGTCATGACGTCCGCGCCGAGCGCCAGCCCCAGCCGGGTCGTCTCGGCCAGGCCGCGGGTGATGATCGACGCCTTGGAGTTGTCGCCCATGCCGAGGCCCTCGGCCATGCCGACGGCGAGCGCGATGACGTTCTTGACGGCGCCGCTGATCTCGGTGCCGACGACGTCGGTGTTCGTGTACGGGCGGAAGTAGGGCGGGTTCGAGGCTCGCGCCACCATGTCCGCGACCGACTCGTCGACGCACGCGACGACGCTGGCCGCCGGCTGCTTCTTGGCGATCTCGGGGGCGAGGTTGGGGCCGGACACGACGACGATGCGGTCCTGCGGGACGCCACCGGCCTCGTGGATCACCTCGCTCATCCGCTTCGTCGTGCCGAGCTCGACGCCCTTCATCAGCGACACGACGGCCTTGGCGTCGCCGAGGACGTGCCCCCAGGCCGCGAGGTTGGTCCGCAGCGTCTGGGACGGGACGGCCAGGACGACGATGTCGGCTCCGCTGACGGCCTCCTCCGGGTCCGTGGTCGCGGTCACCGTGGGCGGTAGCGCGAGGTCCGGGAGGTAGTCGCGGTTGCAGCCGGCGTTGACCTGGTCGACGGCCTCCTGCCGCCGACCCCACATGCGCACCGGGGTGCCCCCGTCGGCGAGCACGGCGGCATACGCGGTCCCCCAGCTGCCCGTGCCGAAGACCGCTGCGGTGCTCACCGACCACCCCGCTGGGAACGACGGAAGTTGCCGGTCTCGGGGAGCCCGTGGGTGCGGGAGTCGAACCGCTCGGTGGGCGCCTGCTCGCCGCGGATCTGCTCGAGCTGGACGGTGAGTGCGGCCATGATCCGCGAGGTCGCCTCCCGGAGCAGCGTCGAGGTCACCGGCTGGTCGTAGAGGTCGGAGAGGTCGACGGGCGGACCGGCGGTGACGTGCATCGTCTTGCGGGGCAGGAGGCGCGGCTTGCCGCTGTAGGGCGCGAGCAGCTCCTGCGGCCCCCACTGGGCGACCGGGATGACCGGGCAGCGCGTGGCCAGGGCGATGCGCGCGGCACCGGTCTTGCCGACCATCGGCCACAGGTCGGGGTCGCGGGTCAGCGTGCCCTCGGGGTACACGCCCACGGCCTTGCCCTCCTGCACCGCTGCCACGGCCGCGCGGAACGCATCTGCCGCCTTGCCGGTGTTGCGGTAGACCGGGATCTGCTGCGCGGCCCGCAGGATCGCCCCCACGACGGGCACCCGGAACACACCCTCCTTGCCGAGGAAGAACGCCGGTCGCCCGTTGTCGAGCATGAAGTGGGCGAACACGAGGGGGTCGGTGTAGGAGAGGTGGTTCGGTGTCGCGACGAAGCCGCCCTCCCGCGGGAGGTTCTCGGCACCGTGCCAGTCGCGCCGGGTCAGGACCATGAGCAGCGGCCGCAGGATCGCGACGACGGCTCGATAGGCGAACGGCAGCGGGTCACGGCTGCGGGGGGCCACGTGCTCTCCATCTCCGGTGGGGGTTGTGCATGGCATCCTCGCGGGTCGAGGGGTCGGTGTCGAGCGGCCTCGCCAGCACTGGGACGATCGCCCTGATGACCGCATCCCCGCCCTGGCAGCTCGTCGTCCCGGTCAAGGGAGGCCCCGCCGCCAAGACCCGCCTGCACCCGCCGGCCGGCGTCGACCGGGCCGAGCTCGCGCTCGCCCTCGCCACCGACTGCCTCACCGCGTGCGTGGCCGGTATGCCGCACGGCCGCGTCCACGTCGTCACCGCGGACGCCCGGGTGGCGCAGCTCGCGACGACGCTGGGCGCGCGCGTGGTCGCCGATCCCGGTGGCGGCCTCGACGCGGCCGTGCTGGCCGGGCGCGATGCCGCCCTGGCCGCCGACCCGGGTGCGGCCGTCGCGGTGCTGCTCGGCGACCTGCCCAGCCTGCGAGCCGAGGAGCTGCGCGCCGCCCTGCAGGCGGCGTCGGCCCACCCGCGTGCGGTGGTGCCCGACGCCGACGGCACCGGCACGGTGCTGCTCACCGCGGGGCCGGGCGCGGTGATGACGCCGGCCTTCGGCCAGGGTTCGGCGGCGCGGCACGAGGCCGGGGGGCACACGCGCCTGGAGCTGGACCTGCCGCGGCTGCGCCGGGACGTCGACGACGACGCGGCGCTGCGTGCCGCCCGGGCGCTCGGCGTCGGCGCCGCCACGGAGGCCGTGCTGTCGGGCCGTGGCTACGCTGCAGCCATGCAGGCCAGCGTGCACACCTTCGACGAGGAGGACGGGTCGGGGTCCGCCCTGCTCGACGACGGGCGCGAGGTCACCTTCAGCGGGGAGGTGTTCGCGGCCAGCGCGCTGCGGCACCTGCGCCCCGGGCAGCGGGTCAGCATCGACCTCGCCGGCGCCGCTGGGCCGGTGAGCCGCCTGTGGATCGTCGGCATCGGCGACGACCAGACCATCGGCTGACCCGTCAGGCGACCTTGGGGCCGCCGACCTCGTAGTGGGCGCCGAGGGCGTCCAGCTTGTCCGAGAACCGCTCGTAGCCGCGGTAGATGAGGTCGATGCCGTGCACGGTCGACTGCCCCTCCGCCGCGAGCGCCGCGATGAGGTAGCTGAAGCCGCCGCGCAGGTCGGGGACGGTGATCTCCGCGCCCCGCAGGGGCGTCGGGCCCGAGATGACGGCGCTGTGGCGGAAGTTGGCCCGCCCGAACCGGCACGGTGACCCGCCCAGGCACTCGCGGTAGAGCTGGATGACCGCACCCATCTCCGCCAGCGCCTCGGTGAAGCCGAGCCGGTTCTCGTAGACCGTCTCGTGCACGATCGACAGCCCGGTGGTCTGGGTGAGCGCGACGACGAGCGGCTGCTGCCAGTCGGTCATGAACCCCGGGTGGACGTCGGTCTCGAGGACGAGCGACTGCAGGGTGTCCCCCGCGTGCCAGAAGCGGATGCCCTCGTCGTCGATGTCGAAGGCGCCGCCGATCTTCCGGAACACGTTGAGGAACGGCATCATCGCCTGCTGCTGCGCACCCCTCACGTAGATGTCGCCCTTGGTCGCGAGGGCCGCGCAGGCCCACGAGCCGGCCTCGATGCGGTCCGGGATGGCCAGGTGGTCGTAGCCGCCGAGCCGGTCGACGCCCTCGATCCGGATGACCCGGTCGGTCTCGACGCTGATGATCGCGCCCATCTTCTGGAGCACGGCGATGAGGTCGAGGATCTCCGGCTCGACCGCGGCGTTGCGCAGCTCGGTGACCCCGTTGGCCCGTACGGCCGTGAGCAGCACCTGCTCGGTGGCCCCGACGCTGGGGTACGGCAGCTGGATGCGGGTGCCGTTCAGCCCGTTGGGCGCGGTGAGGCGCAGCCCCTCGGGACGCTTCTGCACGTCCGCGCCGAACTGACGGAGCACGTCGAGGTGGTAGTTGATCGGGCGGTCACCGATGCGGCAGCCACCGAGGTCGGGGATGAACGCCTCGCCCAGGCGGTGCAGCAGCGGCCCGCAGAGCAGCACCGGCACGCGGGAGGTGCCGGCGTGGGCGTCGATGTCGGCCACGTGGGCCTGCTCGACGTTGGTGGGGTCGAGCAGCAGCTCGCCGTCGCGGTCGGTCGAGTCGATCTTGACGCCGTGGAGCTCGAGGAGGCCGGAGACGATCTTGACGTCGGAGATCTCCGGTACGCCGCGCAGGCGGCACCGGTCCTCCGCCAGCAGGGCAGCGACCATCGCCTTCGACACCAGGTTCTTGGCACCACGCACCTCGATGTCACCCACGAGGGGGGCACCGCCGTCGACCCGAAGGAAGTTCGCCATGGCGCAAGCATCCCAAACGACGAAGGCGGCCGGCACCCCGAGGGGTGCCGGCC
>NZ_JBHUYG010000054.1:0-28733 GCF_042668795.1 Pedococcus sp. NPDC057267
CCCCACCGCACCCCGCCCAGAGTCGAAAGCAGCCCGCGAGCCTTTGCGAATCCCTACCATCGCCCCATGAACCGAGCCCGGTTGCCGCTGCTGGCGTTGGCGCTCCTCGCGACGATCGGCGGCGCGATCCTGCGTGCGGCCTACGTCCACGAGCACACATGGCAGTGGGCGCTCATGCCCAGCGCCGCGGCACCCAAACTCGAGTTCGCCCACCGCACCTATTTGCGGGGCGCCACCCAACACGACATGCCGTCCGGTGTGATCGAGCAGGGCCGAACGATGGGCGGGGGCACGATCCTCGCGCTGCCGCCCGGCGCGTACGCATCCACGGCGGTCTTCGTGAAATCCGGCGACACGATCACCGGGTACGGACTCTCCGGGGGCCCCTGAGCCCAGCTCACCTACGAGCCGCCGACCCGGCGCGGCAGCATCCGGCAGCCCTCCGAGCCGGTCCAGCCCTTCCTCCGAGGGGGCCCAGGTGCACACTCCGTGTGCCACCGCATCACCATGGCGCGCAGGAGGGCTGGACAGTCTCTGCGGTCCGCCTACTGGCTCCGCTATGGGTCGGTGGCTCTCCATGTCGGTCAGCGAGAAGCCCGGCCCAACGCCGGACCAGTTCCGGACCACCGCTGACAGAACCGGCCAGAAAACCGACCGGTCTCAGCACAACCACCGGTAACCAGCGGTAGACAACGGTCGGTCACGTCGTGCTCGGCCCGACGAGGCGCCGATCTGGGGGTCAAGGGGTCGCAGGTTCAAATCCTGTCAGCCCGACCAACCGGGGCCTGACCTGTCACCACAGGTCAGGTCCCGTTCTCATGCCCCACCACGGCCGCCGTTGACGACACCCTCCGGTCCAGGTCCGAGCCGCCCAGCCAGGACGCGTGGCGCGCGGAACAGGTCGGCTCAGGTGACGGACGGCGCCAGGTCGGGGGTCGACGCATCCTCACGCTGCCCGTGCGCCCCACTGACGTGGGCGCCCCTGCCGAGCAGCCACAGGCCCAGGACGAGCTCGAACGGCACGTAGGGGGCGTACAGGACCCGGCTCGGTTCGAGGTCCCGGTTCCAGACGAGCGCGAGGGTGGCGACCAGGACGAGCGGCACCGCGAGCAGCCCCCAGAGGGCCAGCACCCGCGGGACGATCCTCGACCGGTACAGCAGCCAGTACCACGGCATCGCCCCGACGCAGAAGAACAGCATGTCGACGTCGCCGGCGTGCTGAATGAGGCTGAGGGCGAGCGCGCCAGACGACTGCCCGCCCGACGCTGTTGCCGCGTCCGCAGCACCCGGCCCCTGGCTCAGGCTCAGCAGGACCGCCAGCCCCACGGTCTTGACCGTGAGGAAGACCGCCTCACAGGTCCACAGGACGAGAGCGACCAAGGCAAAGGTCCGGTCCTGCCGGCTGAGGACGAGGTAGAGCAACGCGCTCATGGCCAGAATGCCGATGCTGGTGAGAAGCTCGAGCACCACCGTCGTGCGCATGCGGTCCGGGTTGCTCGCGAGCCTCCTCAGGACGTCGGAGACCCCGCCGTCGAGCAGCGGTGCCGAGAGGAGACCGGCTGCGAGGCTGGTGGCGAACTGGAACACGATGGCTGCACCCAGGTATCGGGGCGTCCTGTCGATGGCCACTACCGACATCACGTCACCTCCCCGGTGTCGTCCCGTGCTCGACCACCTCGACGCCCAGGCTCGCGCCGCCCTGCCTGGCGCCCCTCCTCCCCGCGAGACGTCATGAGGGGGCCGGTCACCTTCGGCCAGGTCCACGCCTGGTACGCGATGGCCACGAGCAGCGCGAATTCGAGGACGCTGCCCACCACGAAGTAGGCCCACTCGCCCACCGCGCTCGCGGCGATGGTGACGGCGTAGATCCCTGCCACGGCCATGTTCACGGCGCGGGTGACCCTCGCCGGCATGACCAGGCTGAGGAGCAGCATCAGGCTCGGCACGGCGACATACACGATCACGCCCAGGAGGTAGCCCTGTCCGACCGTGAAGGCGGCCACCGTGCCGGCCTCGAGGTCGGCCCGCACGTCCTTGCGGTACAGGCTGAAGAGGTCCACGCACACGAAGAGGAAGAGCATGGACGTCCACGACGCCGCGATCGTGAGCCGTGGGTCGACCCGGTGGTCGAGGTAGTGGGTCGTCGTCGTCACTGTGACCTCCAGCTGCGGGATGCCGGGCGCGGCGTCTCCGTGCGGCTCATCCGCGTCCACCCCAGACTTCCGGCGGGTCGGTGGTGTCGACAGAGGAGAAGGTCCCCGGGCGACTCCTGGGACGAGGTCCACGCGTCACGACGCCTACCACCCGCCCTGGGGAGAGGCGGTGGGAGTGGAGGCCGTCACCGGTCACGGCGCAGCCACCCGGCACACCGGCTCTCAGCCCTCGTAGTGCGCGAGCCAGCCGGTGAGGATGCGCTCGAGGTCCCGCCGGTCGGCGGGGGAGAGCGCCTGCAGGATCCGCTGCTCGTTGGCGAGGTGCGCCGCGATGGCCTCGTCCACGAGCGCGCGGCCCTGGTCGGTGAGGGCCACGACGCGGCCACGGCGGTCTCCGGTGGCGGCGCGGCGCGTCAGCAGGCCGGCCGCCTCGAGCCGGTCCAGCCGTTTGGTCATCCCGCCGGTCGTCACCATCGTGTGCCGGGCGAGCTCGCCGGGAGCCAGCTCGAAGGGCTCGCCCGCGCGGCGCAGCGAGGCCAGCACGTCGAAGTCGCCCTCGCCCAGCCCGAACCGCCGGTAGACAGGCAGGAGCTCGTCGGTGAGGTGTGCGGCGAGCCGGTGCAGGCGGCCGATGACACCCACGGGCGAGGTGTCGAGGTCGGGCCGTTCGCGCCGCCACTGGTCCTGGATCTGCGCGACCCGGTCCGTCGCGGACCCGTCCGGGGACTGCTGCTGGGCCATTCGCGGAATATACCTTCCTCGGAAGGCATTGAGGGTCTCGTGGAGTCGAACCTGCGTGTGGTCCTCACGACCGCCCTCGCCCCGATCGCCTGGGGCGCCAACTACTACGTCATCCGGCACACCCTGCCCGCCGACAGCCCGCTCTGGGGCTCGGCGCTGCGGGCGCTGCCGGCGGCCCTCGTGCTGCTGCTGGTCGCGCGCCGACTGCCGCGTGGTGCGTGGTGGTGGCGCTCGGCGGTCCTGGGCACCCTCACCGTCGGTGGCTTCTTCCTGCTCGTCTACCTCGCCGCGCAGATGCTGCCGAGCAGCGTGGCCGCCTCGATCATGGCGGCCTCGCCGCTCGTCCTCGCCGGCTTCGCCTGGCTGCTCGCCTCCGAGCGACCGACCGCCCGCGTGCTGGCCGGCGCCGTGGTGGGAATCCTCGGGGTGCTCCTGGTCGTGGCGGCCGGGTCGGGCGCCGTCTCCGGCTGGGGCATCGCGGCCTCGGCCTCGGCGATGGCGATGTCCTCGTTCGGGTTCGTGCTGGCCAAGCGCTGGTCCGACGACACGCCCGTCGTGGCGTCGACCGCGTGGCAGATGCTGTTCGGCGGTGTGCTCCTGACTGTCGTCGCCGCTGTCGCCGAGGGTGCCCCGCCCGCACTCGACGCGAAGGGCGTCGCCGGCGCCGCGTTCGTCAGCCTCATCGGCACCGCGCTGGCGTTCGTCGTCTGGTACGACGGCCTGCGGCGCCTGTCCGCCGGCACCGTCGGCGTCATCGGCCTGCTCAACCCGGTCACGGGCGTGCTGCTGGGCGCGCTGGTGGCGGGCGAGCACCTGACGACCTGGCAGCTGCTCGGCATCGCCCTGGTGCTCGGCGGGATCGTCGTGGGCCAGCAGCGGTCCGGCGCGAAGGCCCGCCGGGCCGCGGCCGAGCGCGCCCGGGCTCGGGAGCCGGAGCGCGTCGCCGCCTGACGTCGCGCCGGAACACCCCGGGGCTGGCTTCACGGCGGCGGACGTCGTGGGCGCCGGCGCTCGGGACACGCGCGCCCGCCACGTCAGGCGCTCCGGGCTCGGGTCAGGCGCTCCCCACGGCGCACCAGGCCTCGGCGCGGACCTCGAACGGTGCCTGCGGCAGGCGCAGCTGTGCCAGGGCCCGCAGCGCCTCCCGGCGCTCGTCGTCGAGCGCGGCGACGTAGGCCCCGGCCGGCCCCACCCCGAACGTGTACGGCTCCCACCAGTCCTCGAAGGATTCGTAGCGCGTGGTGACCGCCAGTGAGGACTCCCGGACGTCGGCCAGCCCGGCCTCGCGCAGGAGCCGGCCCAGCTGTCCTCGCTCCGTCCCCGCGAGCAGGCCCTCACCCTCCTCGCCGGGGTCGAACTCGCGGACCACGTCCCAGAACGCCGAGACGGGACCCTGGCGCCCGGCGTGGTCCCAGACACACGCTGCCACGACGCCTCCCGGACGGGTCACCCGCGCCATCTCGCGCAGGCCGGCCACCGGGTCGCGCATGAAGTGGACGACGAGCTGCGCGAGGGCTGCGTCGAACCCGTCGTCGGGGTAGGGCAGCTGCTCGGCGGCGGCAGCGACGACGTCCACCCCGGGCAACCGCGTCCGCGCTGCCTCCACGAACGAGCGGGAGGGGTCGCAGGCGTGCACCCGGTCCGGCCCGAGCCGCTCGGCCAAGGTCGACGTCAGGGCGCCGGGGCCGCACCCCACGTCCAGCACCGACTGGCCGCCGCCCGGCACCACGCCCGCCGCGTCGGCGAACACGGACGCGAGCGGCTCGGAGAATCGGCCCATGAACCGTCCGTACGCCTGCGCGGTCACCTCGAAACCCACGGACCCGAGCGTCCGCCGCCTCCGCCGTGTCGTCAATGCCCGGGGTGTGCAGCCTGTGGCCGCGGTGTCGACGGGACGTGCAAAGCCGCGCAAAGGGATGCAAACGCGCGTCCGTGCATACCAAGGACAGTTTCTCGGCGTGGAGTTCCGCAAACGCCCTCCACGTGGTCTCCTGCGGAGCTACAGTTCGGCCGTCGGTCACAGCTTCGGCAGGAGAACCCCCCATGCGTCCCACGATCATCGGCGTCAAGCTCGGCGCTGCCCTCGTCATCGCCCTCGGGATCGCCGGAGGGGGGACGGTCGCCTACGCGCTGACGTCCTCGCCTCTGGACGGCACCTCGGCCACGCCGACGGCGTCGGCCACGACCGAACCCACCGCGACCACGACGGCCGACCCGACCGAGACGGAGACGGCCGACCCGACCGAGACGGAGACGGCCGACCCGACCGAGACGGAGACGGCCGACCCGACCGACACCCAGACGACCGACCCCACGCAGACCAGCACGGCCGGCCCCACCGCCACCGGAACGCAGGGCCCGGACGCCACCGGTCCGGCGGCCCGCGGCCTCTGCACCGCCTGGACGCACCACCAGGGCCGCACCACCGGCAAGTCCGCTGACTCGACCGCGTTCCGCGCGCTCGCGGCGGCTGCGGGTGGCCAGGACCAGGTCGGCGCGTACTGCGCGACCGTGCTCGGCACGGCTTCGCAGCCCCAGCCCTCGCAGACCGGGGACCAGGGCAGCGCGCCGAGCGCCACCGCCTCCGCGACGAGCCACGGCATGTCCGGTGGCTCGGGCCACTCCGCAGGCAAGGGCGGCCAGGGTGGCAAGCACGGCCAGGGCCACGGCAGGGGTCACTGACCTCGCCGACGCCGCGGGAGCCCCAGGCGGGTTCCCGGCTCACGCCAGACCGGCCGGCTCTACCCACGGGTGGCGCCGGCCGGTTCGTGTCCCTGAACGCTGCGGCGAGCTCTCCCCGAACGCTGCGGCGAGCAGTCGCTACAGCGCCGCGGCGATCCGCGAGACAGCCTCGCGCAGGATGCCCGGGGAGGTCCCGAAGTTGAGCCGGGCGTGTCCCGTCCCGCCCGTGCCGAAGCCGGGTCCGGGGTGCAGCGCCACCCTGGCGCGCTCGCGCAGGACGGCGCTCGGGTCGTCGCCGAGCCCGACGGCGCTGAAGTCCAGCCACGCCAGGAACGTCCCCTCGGGCACCCGGTAGCCGACGCCGGGCAGCTGCTCGGCCACGAGGTCGGCGAGCAACCGCCGGTTCTCGTCCAGGCCGGCGAGCAGCGCGTCGAGCCAGGGGCCGCCGTGCAGGTAGGCGGCGCGGTGCGCGGTCACCCCGACGTGGCTCGCGCCGTGCGACACCTCCTCCGGGATGCGGGCGAGCTCCGCGGCCGCCTCCGGCCCCGGCACGGCCAGCGCCGCCTTGAGGCCGGCCAGGTTGAACGCCTTGGACGCCGACATCAGGGCGACGGCCCGCGCGCCGGCCGGCAGCGACGCCACGGGGGTGAACGTCGCGCCCTGCGGCACGAGCGGAGCGTGGATCTCGTCCGCGACCACCCGCACACCGTGCCGCTCGGCGAGCTCGATCGCGGCGGTCAGCTCCTCGGGCGTGTGCACCGTGCCAGTGGGGTTCTGCGGGTTGCACAGGAGGTATGCCGCGCCGCCGCCGTCGCGGGTCGCGTCGACGAGGGCGCGCTCGAGCGACTCGAGGTCGATGCGCCCGGTCCCGCCCAGCGGCGCCTCGACCACCCGCCGCCCGAGGTGCTCGACGAACTGGAAGAACGGCGGGTACACGGGGGAGTTGACGACGACGGCGTCGCCGTCGCGGGTGAGGAGCTTGAGCACCTCGACCACACCGAGCATCACGTCCGGGACGATCTGCATGTCGGCGGGGTCCGGGTGCCACCCCCAGCGCTCGCCCGCGAAGCTCGCGAGCGCCTCGGCGTAGTCCTCGGGCCACGGGTACCCGGTGTCGCCGGACTCGAGCGCGTCGTGCACGGCCCGCCGCACCGGCTCGGCCGGGACGACGTCCATCTCGGCCACCCACAGGGGCAGCACGTCCGGCCCGTACAGCCGCCACTTGACGCTGCGCCGCCGGCGCAGCTGCTCCAGACCCGGTCCGAGCAGCGGGTTGTCCATGCCTGCGAACTCTACGCAGCAGCAGCCGGTTAGGCTTCGGACGTGGTCGGACGAACGGAGCGGGGGAGCGCTGTCGACGCGCCGTCGCGACCCGTCCCAGTGTCCGGGCAGGTGCTCAACGTCCCCAACGCCCTGTCGGCGCTGCGCCTCGTGGGCGTGCCGGTCTTCCTGTGGGCCATCCTCACCCGCCACGACGCGGTCGCCCTGATCACGCTGATGGTGTCCGGGGTCAGCGACTACCTCGACGGCAAGATCGCGCGCCGGTTCGGCCTGGTCTCCCGGCTGGGGGAGCTGCTCGACCCGCTGGCCGACCGCCTGTACATCGCGACGACGCTCCTCGGCCTCGCCTGGCGCGAGATCATCCCGTGGTGGCTGGTCGGCGCGCTGGTCGGCCGCGAGGTGCTGCTCGCCGTGGTCCTGTGGTGGATCCGCCGCTACGGGCAGGTCGGCCTGCCGGTCCACTTCGTGGGCAAGGCCGCGACGTTCAACCTCCTCTACGCCTTCCCGCTGCTGCTGCTCGGCCAGGGCACGAGCGCGTTCGCCCAGTGGGCCCAGCCGATCGGCTGGGCGTTCGCCTGGTGGGGCACGGTCCTGTACTGGGTCGCGGGCGTCATGTACATCGTCCAGGCACGGCAGGTGGTGGCCTCCCACCGCGCCGTGCCGGCCCGGTAGGGCTGCGGCGTGGTCCCCACCTCGCACCGCTCGGACGCGCCACCGCCGACCCCCACGGGGCGGCGCCTGGACGAGTCCATGACGCTGCTCACCTCGATGATGGAGCGTCCCCTCGACCCCGGGTATGCCGCGGCCGCCGAGCGCCGGGTGGCTGCCGGGCTGCCGCCCAGCACGGGGTTCCGCACCCCTGTGGTCGTCGTCGCGTCCGCGGTGGTCGGCCTGCTGCTCACCTTCGGGGCCCTCGCCCTGCGGGCCCCCGCCACGGCGGCGGCCAAGGCGAAGTCCGACCTCGTCTCCCAGATCGAGACGCGCCGGGCGGCGGCCGACCGGCAGGAGACGACCCTGCGCTCGATGCAGGCCGACATCGACCGGTTGCAGAAGGAGGCGCTGGGTGACCAGCAGGCGGCCCTCCAGTCCAGGCTCGACACGCTGAGCCTGGTGTCCGGCTCGGAGGCCGTCACGGGCAAGGGCATCGTCCTCACCCTCGACAACGCCCCCGGCAGCGACGCCAACAGCGCCGACGGCAACCCCCGGACGAACACGGGGACCGACGAGGGGAAGGTCTTCTCCAAGGACCTGCAGATCGTGGTCAACGGCCTGTGGGAGGCGGGGGCCGAGGCCATCGCGGTCAACGGGCAGCGGCTCACGTCCCGGTCGGCGATCCGGTTCGCGGGCGAGGCGATCCTCGTCAACTACCGACCGCTCACGCGCCCGTACCGCATCAGCGCGATCGGGGACCCCAGCGGGCTGCAGACCGGCTTCGCCGAGAACGACGGGGGGTCGTACGCGCGCGCCCTGCACGACAACTACGGCATCCGTGTTTCCATGGACACCGCCACCTCGCTGACCCTCCCGGCCGCGGCGTCGCTGACGGTCAGCGTGGCGACCGTCCCGCGACCGACCGCCAGCGCCACGGCCACGCCCACCCGCTCGCGCACGACCTCCCCGACACCGGCCACGTCCACCGCGACCCCGTCACCTTCGGAGACCTCACCGTGATCCCCCTGCTCGGCCTCATCGGCGGCGTCGTCATCGGTCTCGTCTGGGGCCCCGACGTGCCCGTGGCGCTCCAGCCGTACCTGCCCATCGCCGTCATCGCCGCCCTCGACGCGGTGTTCGGTGCGGTGCGGGCGGTGCTCGACGGGATCTTCAACGACAAGGTCTTCGTCGTGTCGTTCCTGGCCAACGTGGTGGTCGCTGCCTTCATCGTGTTCCTCGGTGACCAGCTCGGCGTCGGCTCGCAGCTGTCGACCGGCGTCGTCGTCGTGCTCGGTGTCCGGATCTTCTCCAACGTTGCCTCGATCCGGCGGCACCTGTTCAAGGCGTGACGATGAGCGCCACGCCCCCGTCCAGCGGTCCGGACCCCCGACCCACGCCGACATCCCCACCGGACGGCGCCTGGCACCGGCTGCTGCGCATGGCGCGGCCGCGGGCCACCCGGGCCAACGCCCTCGCGGCCCTGCTCGCGATCGGCCTCGGGTTCGCCATCGCCACCCAGGTGCAGCAGACCAACCAGAACGGCCTGGAGCAGCTGCGCGAGGACGAGCTGGTCCGCATCCTCGACGACGTCAGCTCGGAGCAGGACCGCCTCTCCGCCGACGTCCGGGCGCTCGAGCTGCGCCGCGACCGCCTGCTCTCCGGGGCCGACGGCAGCGAGGAGGCGCTGAAGTCGGCGCAGGAGCGCGTCGACACCCTCGGCATCCTCACCGGAACCGCCCCGGCCACGGGCCCCGGGGTCGTCATCACCATCAGCGACCCCGACCACAAGGTGACGGCGGCCCGGCTGCTCGACGCCCTGCAGGAGCTGCGGGACGCCGGGGCGGAGGCGGTTCAGGTCAACGACGTCCGCGTGGTGGCGGACACCTGGTTCACGGACAGCAACGGCGCCGTCGAGGTCAGCGGCCACCAGATCAGCCCGCCGTACACGATCCGCGCCATCGGTGACAGTGCCACCATGGCGTCCGCCATGGACATCCCCGGCGGGGTCACCGAGTCGGTCCGGCGCGACGGTGCCACGTCCACCGTCCGCCAGGCCGACACCGTCGAGGTGACCGCATTGCAGAGCCTGACGGAGCCTCGTTACGCTCGCCCCGTCCCGGCGCCCTCCAAGTGACAACCAGCCGGTGACCCCACGGCGCCCCGCCGACCTCCGCACACCCGAGCAAGGAGCAGCATGAGCGAGCTGGAGTACCCCGAGGACCTGCGCTACACCGCTGAGCACGAGTGGGTGCGCGCCGGGGACGACGGCACGGTCCGGATCGGCATCACCTCCTTCGCCCAGGACTCCCTCGGCGACGTCGTCTACGTGAGCCTCCCGGGTGTCGGCGACACCGTCGCGGCGGGCGACGCCTGTGGCGAGGTCGAGTCCACCAAGTCCGTGAGCGACCTCTACGCGCCGCTCGCCGGAGAGGTCACCGCGGTCAACTCCGCCCTGGACGCGACCCCCGAGCTCGTCAACACCGACCCGTACGGCGAGGGCTGGATGTACGAGCTGCGGCCCTCCGACGAGGGCGCCCTCGACGGGCTCATGGACCAGGCCGCCTACAAGGACCAGCTGGGCTGACCCGCCGCCGGCTCTGGGCGATTCCGCTGCACCGTGCAGGCGGCGTCGCCTAGGGTGTGTGCTTTGCTAGGGACGGGACAGTCGAACACGACGAGGGAGCGCGCAGTCATGAACGGCAGCGAGAGGGACGACCAGGCGTCGCGGCCGCAGGAGCCGACGACCATGCGGCTGCCGGGCATCCACGACCTCGCGCAGGTCGACACGACGGCCGAGCCGGAGGTCGCCCTCAGCAAGGCCGACCAGGCCACCGTCGACGCGCTGCGCCCGGGCACGGCGCTGCTCGTCGTCCTGCGCGGCCCCAACACCGGGGCACGCTTCCTGCTCGACGACGACGAGGTCCACTCGGGTCGCCACCCCGACAGCGACATCTTCCTCGACGACGTCACCGTCTCGCGCAAGCACGCCACCTTCCGCCGCGAGGGTGACACCTTCGTGGTGCGCGACGTCGGGTCCCTCAACGGCACCTACGTCAACCGCGAGCGGATCGACGAGGTCGCGCTGCACACCGGCGACGAGGTGCAGATCGGCAAGTTCCGGCTCGTCTTCTACGCCGGCAAGGCCTGACCCGGCACGGTGTCCGCCCGCCCGCCACGCCGGTCCATGACGATCGGCGCCGTGCTCGCGACGCTCCAGCAGGACTTCCCGGACGTCACGATCTCCAAGATCCGCTTCCTCGAGGCCGAGGGCCTCGTGACGCCCGCCCGCACGGCCTCGGGCTACCGCACGTACTCGGATGCCGACGTGCAGCGGCTGCACTACGTGCTGACCGCCCAGCGGGACCACTTCTGGCCGCTGAAGGTGATCCGGGAGGCGCTCGACGCGCTCGACCGCGGCCTCACCCCGCCCCGCAGCGACCAGCCGGGCTTGCCGCGGCCCGTGGTGCCGGCTCCCGGCGCGGACCCGGACGTGCCGACGGCGCAGGAGCTCACCGCGGCCCCGACGCTCCGCCTGACCCGGGACGAGCTGGTCGAGTCCAGCGGGGCCGGGGAGTCCCTGCTCCGCGACCTCGAGACGTTCGGGCTGGTGCGCCCCGACGGCGAGGGCCACTACGGCGACGCCGCGCTGTCGGTGGCGAGCACCGCCGCCGGGCTCGCGGCATACGGCATCGAGGCCCGGCACCTGCGGCCGTTCCGGACGGCCGCGGACCGCGAGGTGGGCCTGGTCCAGGCGGTCGCCACCGGGCGTGCGGACGACCCCACCGGGGAGGTCCTGCGGCTGTGCATCGCCCTGCACACGGCCCTGGTGAAGGACGGGCTGGGACGGGCCTGAGCCGGTGACCCGGCGCGGGGGTACGGTGGGATCGTGAAGGTCCTCGATGTGCTCGGTGTGCGGGTGGAGATGCCCACCAACCACCCGATCGTGCTGCTCCGCGAGCGGGACGGCGACCGCTACCTGCCGATCTGGATCGGCGCCGCGGAGGCGACCGCGATCGCGTACGCCCAGCAGGGCATCGAGCCGCCGCGCCCACTGACCCACGACCTGATGAAGAACGTCATCGAGGGCCTGGGGCACCGGCTCACCGAGGTGCGCATCGTCGAGATCAAGGACGGCGTGTTCCACGCCGCGCTGGTCTTTGACGGCGCCGTCGAGATCTCCTCGCGGTCCTCCGACGCGATCGCCCTGGCGCTGCGCACCGGGACGACCATCGTGACGGGGGAGAGCCTGCTGGAGGAGGCCGGCGTCTCCATGTCGGCCGAGGAGGACAAGGACGACGAGGTCGAGCGGTTCAAGGAGTTCCTCGACCACGTGTCCGCGGAGGACTTCGAGACCAAGCCGGGGGAGGGCGGCACCGAGGCGTAGCGCGGGCGTGGCGCGCAACCGCCGCCCGCGACGCACACCCTGACCCTCAACTGCACATCGAGAGATGACCTCCGCGCTGCGACACGCCGACGCGCGAAGGTCGAGTGGTTGTTGACCTGCGCTGACGCCCCGCCGTACCGTCAGGTCAAGACCTGTAATGCGACCGATGTAGTTACACCCGGGAGGTGAGCGCTGTGACCCCGAGCGAAGAGGCTCAGCACGGCCACAGGAGCGTGCCCGCTGTGGCCCAGGGGCTGCTGTTCACGGACGACCTCCCGGAGCTCAGCGAGGACATCGGCTACCGCGGCCCGACGGCGTGCAAGGCGGCCGGGATCACCTACCGCCAGCTCGACTACTGGGCCCGCACCGGCCTGGTGGAGCCCTCGGTGCGCGGTGCGACCGGCTCGGGCACGCAGCGCCTGTACGGCTTCCGCGACATCCTCGTGCTCAAGGTGGTCAAGCGCCTGCTCGACACCGGGGTCTCCCTGCAGCAGATCCGCGTGGCCATCCAGCACCTGCGCGAGCGCGGTGTCGAGGACCTGGCCCAGATCACGCTGATGAGCGACGGCGCCTCGGTCTACGAGTGCACCTCCGCCGACGAGGTCATCGACCTGGTCCAGGGTGGCCAGGGCGTCTTCGGCATCGCCGTCGGTCGCGTCTGGCGCGAGGTCGAGGGCACCCTCGCCGAGCTGCCGAGCGAGCGCACCGAGGAGGAGGCCCCCGCGGCCCACCCGGACGACGAGCTGAGCGCCCGGCGGGCTGCCCGCCTGGCCTGAGGCAGCGTGCCCCGTCCGTGGCCCAGCGCCGCGGTCCCACCGTCCACCGGCCCGTCGTCCCTCCGGGGAGGCGGGCCGCGGTGTTAGATTGGGCCTGCTGAACATCCCGCGTGGGAGAGTCCCCGCGTGCACCGGTCGGTGTGCGGCGGGGCGCCGAAGGGGCAAACTCCCCGGAACCTCTCAGGCGCCAGGACCGCGCGGGACAGGCACCTCTGGAGCGGCATCGCCGTGACAGAAGGGGAGGCGATCCGAGCACCCACCCGTTCAGGAGCCTCATGTCCGCGCAGCCCGCCGCCGACCTGCCCGCCTTCGCCGGCCGCCACATCGGTCCCTCGTCCGACGACGTCGCCGCCATGCTGGCGACCGTCGGCCACGACTCGCTCGACTCGCTGGTCGACGCCGCCATCCCCGGTGCCATCCGGTCCCAGGGCGCGCTGCGCGTCGATGCGGCCGAGTCCGAGGCGGCCGTGGTCGAGGAGCTGCGCGCACTCGCCCGGCGCAACCACGTGCTGACCTCGATGATCGGCCTGGGCTACTACGGCACGGTCACGCCCGCGGTCATCCAGCGCAACGTGCTCGAGAACCCTGCCTGGTACACCGCCTACACGCCGTACCAGCCCGAGATCTCCCAGGGCCGGCTCGAGGCGCTGCTCAACTTCCAGACGGTGGTCAGCGACCTGACCGGCCTCACCACGTCGGGGGCGTCGCTGCTTGACGAGGGCACCGCCGCCGCCGAGGCCATGACGCTGATGCGGCGCTCGAGCAAGGCCGCCGCCGATGCGGTGCTGGTCGTGGACCGGCACGCCTTCCCCCAGACGATCGCGGTGATGCAGACCCGTGCGACGCCGCTCGGCATCGACCTCGTCGTCGCCGACCTCGCCGGGGTCGACTCGGCCGAGGCGCTGCGGGCCGCCGCGGGCGACCGTGACGTGTTCGGCGTGCTGGTGCAGTACCCGGGCGCCGACGGGGAGCTGCGCGACTGGAGGGCGCTGGCGGACGCCGCCCACGAGGCCGGTGCCCTCGTCACCGCCGCCGCGGACCTGCTCGCCCTCACCCTGGCCACGGCGCCGGGGGAGTGGGGCGCCGACGTCGCCGTCGGCACCAGCCAGCGGTTCGGCGTGCCGATGGGCTTCGGCGGGCCGCACGCCGGCTACATGTCCGTGCGCGCCGGGCTCGAGCGGTCCCTGCCCGGGCGCCTGGTCGGCGTCAGCGTCGACACCGAGGGCGCACCGGCATACCGGCTCGCACTGCAGACCCGCGAGCAGCACATCCGCCGCGAGAAGGCGACCTCGAACATCTGCACCGCCCAGGTGCTGCTCGCCGTGATGGCGTCGATGTATGCCGTGTACCACGGCCCGAAGGGCCTGGCCGCGATCGCGACCCGCGTGCACTCCCACGCTCGCACCCTTGCCGAGGGGCTGGCAGCCGGTGGCATCGAGGTCGTCACCAGCGCCTGCTTCGACACGGTGACGGTGGCCGTCCCCGGTCGCGCCGACGAGGTCGTGCAGGAGGCCGCCCAGCGGGGCGTGAACCTGTGGCTCGTCGACGCCGACCACGTCTCGGTGAGCGTCGACGAGACGACCGACCTGCGTGACCTCGAGGCCGTGTGGGGTGCCTTCGGCGTCACCGGTTCCTCGGCCGTGACCGTGGCCGCACCGCAGTGGCCGTCGGCCCTGGTCCGCGAGAGCGGCTACCTCGAGCACCCGGTCTTCAACACCCACCACAGCGAGACGTCGATGCTGCGCTACCTGCGCCGCCTCTCCGACCGCGACTTCGCCCTCGACCGCGGCATGATCCCGCTCGGATCCTGCACGATGAAGCTCAACGCGACGACCGAGATGGTGGCCGTGACCTGGCCGGAGTTCTCCGACCTGCACCCGTTCGCGCCGGCCGCGCAGACGACCGGCATCCGCGAGCTCATCTCCGACCTGTCCGCGTGGCTGTGCGAGATCACCGGGTACGACGCGGTCTCCCTGCAGCCGAACGCCGGCTCGCAGGGCGAGTTCGCGGGCCTGCTCGCGATCTCGGCGTTCCACGAGGCGAACGGGCAGTCGCAGCGCCGGATCTGTCTCATCCCGGCCAGCGCCCACGGCACCAACGCCGCCAGCGCGGTCATGGCCGGCATGAAGGTCGTCGTCGTGAAGACGGCGCCCGGCGGTGACATCGACATGGACGACCTGCGCGCCAAGGTCGAGCAGCACCGGGACGACCTCGCGGCGATCATGGTGACCTACCCCTCGACCCACGGGGTGTTCGAGGACACCATCACCGAGCTGTGCGGGCTGGTCCACGACGCCGGCGGCCAGGTGTACGTCGACGGCGCCAACCTCAACGCCCTCGTCGGCCTGGCCAAGCCGGGCAAGTTCGGCGCCGACGTGTCGCACCTCAACCTGCACAAGACCTTCTGCATCCCGCACGGTGGCGGCGGCCCCGGCGTGGGCCCGGTGGCGGTGCGGTCGCACCTCGCGCCGCACCTTCCCAACCACCCGCTCGCCCCCGAGGCAGGCCCGGAGTCTGGCGTCGGCCCGATCTCGGCCGCACCCTACGGCTCCGCGAGCATCCTGCCGATCTCGTGGGCGTACGTCCGCCTCATGGGCGGGGCCGGCCTGACGCGGGCGACCCAGGTCGCCGTGCTCAACGCCAACTACATCGCCGCCCGCCTGCGTGAGCACTACCCGGTGCTGTATGCCGGGCACGACGGGATCGTCGCGCACGAGTGCATCCTCGACCTGCGCGAGCTGACCAAGCGCAGCGGCGTCACGGTCGACGACGTGGCCAAGCGGCTCATCGACTACGGCTTCCACGCCCCGACGATGTCGTTCCCCGTGGCCGGCACACTGATGGTCGAGCCGACCGAGAGCGAGGACCGGTACGAGATCGACCGCTTCTGCGACGCGATGATCGCGATCCGGCACGAGATCGCTGCGGTCGAGTCCGGGGAGGTGGCCGTGGCTGACAGCATGCTGCGCAACGCCCCGCACACCGCGAAGGCGCTGGCGGGCAAGTGGGAGTACCCCTACGAGCGCTCCGACGCCGCCTTCCCGGTCGGGGTCGAGCCGGCGGACAAGTACTGGCCGCCGGTCGCCCGGATCGACGGTGCGTACGGCGACCGCCACCTCGTCTGCAGCTGCCCATCGCCGGAGGCCTTCGAGGGCTGACCGCCCCCGGAAAGGGGCACCGCCGAACGCCGGCACCCGATCGCGCCGTCGCCACAACCCGTGGCGTCGGCGCGGTGCGTTCGCGGTGCCTCGTGCGGGGCGGGGCGGTGCCCTCAGGCGACGGCGGCGGAGTCCGCCGTCCCGCGCAGGTGCACGGTCGACCCGCGCTCGGTCTTGACCACCTCGACCTGGTGGGCGATGAGGGTGCGGAGCTCGGCCACGTGGCTCACGACGCCGACCGCCCGGCCGCCCTCGCGCAGCCCGTCCAGCACGTCCATGACCTGCTCGAGGCTGTCGTCGTCGAGGGTCCCGAAGCCCTCGTCGACGAAGAGCGTCTGGAGCTCGAAGCCCCCGGACTCCTCGCGCACGGCGTCGGCGAGTCCGAGGGCCAGGGCGAGCGAGGCCATGAACGACTCGCCACCGGACAGCGAGGTCGTGCTGCGGGCCTGGCCGGTCCACTGGTCGAGGACCTCCAGGCCGAGGCCGCTGCGGGCGCCCCGGGCGGCGAGCCCGTCGGTGTGCCGCAGGAGGTAGCGGCCGTCGCCCATCGCGCGGAGCCGCTCGTTGGCCAGCGTGGCGACCTTCTCGAGTCGCGCAGCGAGGACGAAGGCGGACAGGCGCATCCGCAGCGCGTTGTTGGGCCCGAGGCCGGCCACCGTGTCGGCGAGGTCGCGCAGCACCTCGTGGCGCACCACCGCCTCACCCAGCAGCTCGCTGTGCGCCGTGACTGTCGCCCGGGCCCGGCGCACGTTGGCCAGGGTGGTTCGCGCCAGGGTGTCGGCGGACGTGGCTGCCGACAGGGCCTCGGCGGCGGTCGCACGCTCAGCCTCGAGCCGGGCGAGGTCGGGTGACGGCTGCTCCAGCGCGCCGGCGACGTCCGGCTCGGCGAGCGTGGCCGTGGCCACTGCCAGGCGACGTTCGTAGCTGCGGGTGGCCTGGGTGAGCTCGGCCACCGTGGCGGCGTCGAGCAGCGCGCGTCGGGCCGCGTCGGCGTCCGAGAACCCGTGCTCGGTGAGTGCCGACGCCGTGGACGCGCAGACCTCGGCGTGCTCGGCCGTCCGCTCGCGCACCCGGGTCACGGCGTCGAGGTGGACCGCCAGGTCGTCGACCGCGCGGCGGTGCGTGGTCACGGTGGCCGTCAGTGCCGCGCGGTCCACCCCCGGGGCGGCGGACGTGCCGTTCCCGACCGGCGTCGAGCACGGGCAGCGCCGGTCGTGGTCAGCGACGGCCTCGAGGTAGCGCGCGAGGCCGGCGGACAGGCGCCGGTCCAGGTCGGTGAGGGATGCCCTCGCGGCGGACTCTGCCTCGCGCAGCCGGGCCTCCTGCTCGCCCAGCGCGGTGGCCTCCTGCTCCACCGTGGTGACGCGCCGTCGCGCCGCCTCGAGCTCCGCCGCGCGCGCCCGCAGGGCGGCGACCGCCTCCTCGGCGCGGGTCGCCTCCGCTGCGAGCTCCTCGGCCGTCCCGGGGTGGTCCGCGAGAGCCTCGGTGTGCTGGGCGGCCACGGCCTCGACCGAGGCGATGCGGACCTGCAGGGCCGTGGACGCCTGCTCGGCCTCACGCCAGCGGACCTCGGCCGCGTCGACGTCGTCGGCACTGACGGGGTCGGCCGACCGGGCCGGGGCCGGGTGCTGCTCGGACCCGCAGACCGGACAGGCCGAGCCGTCCACGAGGCGCGCGGCGAGCTCGGCGGCGATCCCGTCGAGCCGCGCCTCCCGGAGCTGCTGGTAGGTGTCGCGCTGGGCCTGCTCGTGGTCGCGCGCCGCGCGCAGGGCGTCCCGGAGCGCCGTGAGCTGCAGGCTGGCGTCGTCGCACGCCCGGCGCCTGCGAAGTGCCTCGAGGGCGGTGCCGGCCCTCGCCTGCGCCGGGCCCAGGTCCAGTCGGGCCTGCTCCAGCTCGCTGACGCGTGCGGTCGCGGTCGCCAGGCCCTCGGCCGCGCGGGTGCGCTCACCGGCCAGCTCGGCCAGGCGTGCCGCGGTGCGCTGGAGCCGGGAGTCGACCTCGCCGCGCTCGGCCCGGACCTGCTCGAGCTCGTCGGCGTGGTGCACGGCCTCGACGAGGGGGTCGCCGCAGGCACCGAGCTCGTCGAGCGCGCGCCGCAGCGCGGCCTCCGACCGGTCGGCGAGCCCGAGGGCTGCGACCGGCACGCTGGTCGACTCGAGCGCGGCACGGGCGTCGGACACTGCCGTCGCTGCTCGGGCGAGGGCGTTGAGGTCACCGGACACCGCCCGTGCCCGCAGTGCGCCCTCGAGCGCAGCGGTGGCCTGCTCGTGCGTCTCGGCAGCGTCCTCGAGGGCGTCCAGCTCGCGCCGGGCAGCCTCGCCGCGCTGCTGGAGCCGGGCGAGGTCCTGAGCACTCGTGTGGGCCGTGACGGCACGGGCGCCGGCGATGCGCGCAGCGTCGAGGTCGGCCATCGAGGTGGCGACCCAGCCCTCGACCGCAGCCTCGAGCGACTGCAGTGGCCCCTCGAGCTCGCCCGGCGACAGGGCTCCCCAGTCGGGGAGGTCGGCGGTGACCTCGGCGGGCGCGCCGACGAGGTGCTCACCCAGCACGGTCAGCGCGGCCGACAGCGCGGAGCGCTCCGCGTCGACCGTGCCGGCTGCCGCCTTGCGCTGGTCGGCGAACCAGTCCTCGATGCCGACGTACCCGGCGACGTCGAACAGCCGCTCGAGCAACCCCCGCCGCTCCTCGGGGGTGGCGCGCAGGAAGGCGGCGAAGTCGCCCTGGGGGAGCAGCACCACCTTGCTGAACTGGTCGAGGCCCATGCCCAGCACGTCGGCCACGACGTCGGCGATCTCGTCGTGGCGTGAGCTGAGCGCCTCCCAGGAGCCGTCGCGCAGCTCGTACAGGGTGGCCTTGGCAGGCACCGACACCTCGCCGCGACCACGGGCCTTGGGCCGGCGGAACTCCGGCGACCGCTCGATGCGCAGGCGCCGCCCGCCGGCCGTCAGCTCGAGCGCGACGAGCGGTACGGCGCCCCGCTCGGCATGGTCGCTGTGCAGGCCCTTCTTGCTCCGGGCGCCGGGCACGTCGGCATACAGGGCGAAGGCGATGGCATCGAGCAGGCTGGTCTTGCCCGCGCCGGTGGCCCCACGGATCAGGAACAGGCCGCCCTCGGACACGGCGTCGAGGTCCACCTCGACCGTGCCCGCGAACGGGCCGAAGGCCGTGACCGAGAGCCGGTGCAGCCTCACGCCGCACCCGCCCGGCGGCCGTCGGATCCCTCACCGGACTGCTCCGCGGGGCGCCCGACGTCGGCGCGGCCCTCGTCCTCGCGCAGGCCCCGGTCGAGTCGGACCGCCTCGACGGCCTCGAGCAGCAGGGCGCGCTCGTCCTCGCTCGCAGCCGCCCCGGCCCGGACGTGGCCCAGGAAGTCGCAGCACACGTCGACGGGGTCCTCGGCGGCGGTGCGCTCGGTGTAGCTGCGGACCGGGACCGCCGCGCCCTGCGGGTCGAACTGCAGGACGAGCGTGTGCGGGAACCTGCGGCGGAGCTGCTCCATCGCGCCGAGCGGCCGCACGGGGTCGGTGAGCGTCACCTGGCACCACGCGCGCTCGGCCGGGGTGAGCCGCGGGTCGAGCAGCAGCTCGTCGAGGTCACCGCGCAGCACGGCCAGCTCGCGGTGGACCGGTGCCTCCACGTGCTCGACCTCGACGGCACCGGTGGCGGCGTCGAGGTCGACGAGCCACGAGCCCTTGGAGTGGCGCCACTCGCTGAAGGACAGCGCCACGGGGGAGCCGCTGTACCGCACGGTCTCGCCCACGTGCTGGCGCCCGTGGAGGTGGCCCAGCGCGGCATACGCGACACCCTCGAAGACGGACGGCGGCACCGCGCTGACGCCACCCACGGAGATGTCGCGCTCGGAGTCGCTGGTCGCGCCGCCGGTGACGAAGGCGTGCGCCATCACCACGCCCGGCAGCCCCCGGGCCCCGAGGTCCGCACGAACGCGGTCCATCGCAGCGCCGAGCACGCCGGCGTGGGTGCGCTCGGACACACCCAGCGGCTCGGCGGCGACGGACGGCTCGAGGTAGGGGAGCGGGTAGACCGCGACGCCGTCGACGACCACGGGGGTGCCGAGGGACGCCAGCGAGGAGCGGATGTGCAGGCCGGCGCGCGCCAGCAGGTCGCTGGCGAACCCGAGGCGGATGGCGGAGTCGTGGTTGCCGCTGGACAGCACCACCTGGGCCCCCGCGTCGACGAGGCGGGTGACCGCGTCGGACAGCAGGCGCACCGTGTCGGGGGACGGCATGGCCCGGTCGTAGACGTCGCCGGAGACGAGCACCGCGTCGACCGACTCGGTGCGCACGACCTCGACGAGGGAGTCCACGAACCCCGCCTGGGCGTCGAGCAGCCCCACCTGGTGGAACGAGCGCCCCAGGTGCCAGTCGGAGGTGTGGAGGAACCGCACACGAGCAGGCTAGGAGAGGGCACCGACACGATCGGTGAGGCGCCTCGGCGTGCCTCGCCACGGGATCTCCCACGGTGGTGGCAGGCCCGCGCCGCCTGTGGTTGGGTCGTGTCAGCAGAGGCGCCACGCCGCATCCGCACGCACCGCGTGCCGCACCGCACAGGAGGTCAGCAGTGGGCGAAGAGGTGACGGCGCAGAGCTACAGCCGAGAGCAGCGCCAGCGCTACCGCGAGAAGGTCCGCCAGAACCTCGACGTCTTCGAGCGCATGCTGGCCCAGAGCGTCTTCGAGTTCGAGCGGCCGACGACCGGCATGGAGATCGAGCTCAACCTCGTCGACGGGGACTACCGGCCCAAGTTCGCCAACGCCGAGGTCCTCGAGGAGATCGCCGACCCGGGCTACCAGACCGAGCTGGCCCGCTACAACATCGAGCTCAACGTCCCGCCCCGGCCGCTGCCCGGCGACGCCGCCATGGAGCTGGAGGAGGAGATGCGGGCCTCGCTCAACGCCGCCAGCGCGGCGGCGGAGAAGCGTGGTGCGCACATCGTCGCCGTCGGCATCCTCCCCACGATCATGCCCGAGCACTTCGAGGGCGAGTGGATCAGTGCCAACAACCGCTACACCGCGCTCAACGACTCGATCTTCTACGCCCGCGGCGAGGACATCTACCTCGACATCGAGGGGCCGACGGGGGAGCGGGTGGCGACCTACTGCGACTCGATCGCGCCCGAGTCGGCCTGCACCAGCGTCCAGCTCCACCTGCAGGTGTCTCCGCAGGACTTCGCGGCCCACTGGAATGCCGCCCAGGCGCTCGTCGCCCCGCAGATCGCGCTGGCCGCCAACAGCCCGTTCTTCTTCGGCCAGCGGCTGCACGCCGAGACCCGCATCGAGCTGTTCAGCCAGGCCACCGACACGCGCAGCGTCGAGCTGAAGAACCAGGGCGTGCGCCCGCGGGTCTTCTTCGGCGAGCGCTGGATCACCTCGATCTTCGACCTCTTCGAGGAGAACGTGCGGTACTTCCCGGCACTGCTGGCGGAGGTCTCCGACGAGGACCCGGTCGCCAAGCTGGAGGCGGGGGAGGCGCCCGCGCTCGCCGAGCTGCGGCTGCACAACGGCACGGTCTACCGGTGGAACCGCCCGATCTACGACATCGTCGACGGCACGCCCCACCTGCGGGTCGAGAACCGGGTGCTGCCCGCAGGCCCGACCCTCGTCGACGTGCTCGCCAACGCGGCCTTCTACTACGGCGTCATGCGCAAGCTCGCCTCCGACGACCGCCCCGTGTGGACCAAGATGAGCTTCGCCGCCGCCGAGCAGAACTTCCACAGCGCGGCCCGAGACGGCATCGAGTCCCGGCTCTACTGGCCGGGGTTCGGCGAGGTCCGCGCCGAGGAGCTGGTCCTGCGCCACCTGCTGCCGATGGCGCACGAGGGCCTCACGGAGTGGGGTGTCTCGCAGAAGGTGCGCGACCGGTACCTGTCCGTGATCGAGGGCCGGTGCACGACCTCGACCAACGGCGCCACGTGGCAGACCGACGCCGTGGCCCGCCTGCAGGATCGGGGGATGGACCGCCAGAGCGCGCTGGCCGAGATGCTGCGGGTGTATGCCGGGCACATGCACAGCAACGACCCGGTCCACACCTGGCCGCTGCCCTGACACGTCGGCGCCCGGGGGTACGCTGATCTCGAGACCTTGACACCCTTGACGCGATGAGCGAGGCGCTGATGCCCAGGACGACGACCCGGCCGAGCCCCGGGACGGACCCGACGACCTCGGGCGCGGTGGACCAAGCGCCCGTGGACCCCGAGGCCGTGGACGCCCTCGTGGCCGAGGTCCGCCGCCGGGTGGAGGAGCGGGCCCGTGGGCTCGTCGCGCAGGGGCGGCGCCTGGACCTCGCCCAGGTCGAGGACCTCGCCGACCGCATGGTCGCGGCGCTGCCGACGGTGCACCCGTTGGACCAGCCGCTCGGGCCGTTCTACGACACGACGGGTCTCGTGGCGTGGCTCGGCATCTCCCGACAGGCGCTCTTCGACCGCGTCCGCCGCGGCACGGTGCTGGCCTGTCGCACGGCCGACGGCCACCTCGTCTACCCGTCGCTGCAGTTCGGGCGCACCGGCCAGGTGCGACCGGGCGTCCAGGAGGCGGTCGGCGCCTTCACGAGGGCCGGGGTCGACGGCTGGGTGGCCGGCACGTGGCTGACCACCCCGAGCGAGGTGTTCGACGGCGAGAGCGCGGTCGACTACCTCGTGGTGCACCGGTCGTCCGCCGCCGCGGTCGCACGGGTCGCCTCGGCGGCGGCAGCGGACGCCGCCCGGTGGGCCGCCTGACGTGGCGGACCGGCAACGACCGGCCCAGGGGCGACCGTCCGGGTCGCTCGAGGGATTCCCCACCCGCCGTCTGACCCGGGCGACGGCGCTCTTCCGTGCCCACCGCGCCGACCGGGGCCCGTGGTGGTTCGGCAACGACGGGGGAGGGCGGTTCGACCTGGCCGCCCCGCGCGGCACCTGCTACCTGGCGCTCGACCCGTGCAGCGCCGTGCGCGAGCGCCTCGGCCTCGTCCTCGGCGGCCGGCGGGAAGTCCCGGCGTCCCTGCTCGAGGAGGTGCTCGTGTCGACCCTGCACGTCCCCGGGCCGGTCGAGGTGGCCGACGTGCAGTCCCGCGAGGCCGGCGACTTCGGGGTCACCCGCGAGCTGGAGAGCATGGTGCCGTATGCCGTGCCGCAGGCGTGGGCGCGCGCGTTCGACGACGCGGGCCTGGGCGGGGTGGCCTACGGGCCGAGGTTCACGCCGGGGGAGGCGAGCGCCGTGGGCCTCTTCGGCCCGGCCGGGGCGGCCGACTGGCCGGTCGACCCCGCGCCGGTGGAGGCCGTCGCCGTCGATGGGGTCCCGGTGTCGCTGGCCCCGCCACGGCTCGCCGACATCACCGTGGTGCGGGCTCCCCGGACGCGGCCCTGACGGCCGGTCCGTGGTTCCACACCCGGATCGCCGGCTGCTCCCGCTCGTACTCCAGGACGCTCACCGAACCCGCGTCGAGCAGCAGCTGGGCCGCCATCCGCGGCTCCCGTCGCAGGAAGACCGTCGCCAGCACGCGCAGGCAGTGGCCGTGCCCGACGAGCGCGACGTCGCCGTCGTGCAGGGCCGCGACCGCCCGCCGGACGACGCGGGAGGCACGCGCGGCGACCTCCTCGACCGTCTCGCCCGGGGTGTCCCCGGGCACGACCCCGTCCTCGAAGATGCTCCAGTCGTAGCCGAGGCGCTCGCGGATCTGCGGCGTGGTGAGGCCCTCGTAGGCGCCGTAGTCCCACTCGAGCAGGTCGTCGTCCACCTCCGGGTGGAGGCCCGCGAGCTGCGCCGTCCGGCGCGCCCGCTCCAGGGGCGAGGTCAGGGCGAGCACGAACCGGTAGCCCGTCAGCAGGCGCCCCGACGCCCGGGCCAGCTCCTCGCCGTGCCCGGTGAGCGGGATGTCGGTGCGCCCGGTGTGCTGGCCGGACCTCGACCACTCGGTCTCCCCGTGGCGGAGCAGGACGAGCCGGCCCTCAGGCGTCGGCGGGTTCGACGGTCGCGTGGTCACACCGCGCAGTCTCTCTGACACAGTGGCCCCATGCGACTGCGGTACCGCCTGCTCAACGTGTTCGCCCGGGAGGGGGACCCGTTCTCGGGCAACCCGCTGTGCGTCTTCGAGGACGGCTCCGGGCTGTCGGACGACCAGATGCTGGCCCTGGCGCGCCAGTTCAACCTGTCCGAGACGACGTTCCTCGTGCCCCCGGCCGACGGTGCCGACGCGAGGGTGCGGATCTTCACGACCGCCTACGAGATGCCCTTCGCCGGGCACCCGACGCTCGGCACGGCGCACGTGGCCCGGGCGCTCGGCCTCGGGGGCGACCACCTCGGCCTCTCGATGCCGGCCGGGACCATCCCGGTCGAGGCGGCCGGCGACACCTGGACGCTGACGGCCAACCCCGGCCGGGTCGAGGCGCACCTCGACGCCGACGACCTCGCGGCAGCCCTCTCGCTGGCCCCGGGGGAGGTGCTCGCCACCGCCCAGCAGGTGTCGGTGGGAACGACGCAGGTCATCGCCCCGGTCGCCGACGCGGACGTCGTGCGGCGCGCGCGGGTGGTCCCCACCGCCTTCCCCGCGTATGCCGGGATGGGCCGCAGCGGGGAGGCGCTCGTCTACGTGTGGGCGCAGACCGACCCGGGCAGGATCCTCGCCCGGGCGCTGCTCAGCGACGGCTCCTCGGTGGCGGAGGACCCGGCCACCGGCTCGGCGTGCTCCAACCTCGGCGCCTGGTTCGCCGCCCAGGGCGCGTCCGGGTCCTGGGAGGTCAGCCAGGGTGAGCAGGTGTCCCGTCCCTCGACGCTGCGGCTGCAGGTCGACGAGGACGGCACGGTGCGCGTGGGCGGGCTGGTGCACGAGGTCGGTGGGGGAGAGGTCGTGCTCTGATGCCCGAGTTCGTCGTCTTCCTGCGCGCCGTCAACGTCGGCAGGCGCAAGCTCACCATGGCGGAGGCGCGGGAGGCCCTGTCGCAGAGCGGTTTCGCCGACGTCGAGTCGCACATCCAGACGGGCAACTTCCTGCTCGGGACCACGATGCGCAGCGCGGCCAAGGTCGAGGCCGCGGTCAGCGAGTGCCTCAGCGCGCACGCCGGCTTCGACATCGTCTCGATGGCCCGCACGCGCACGCAGGTGCGCTCCCTCGTCGAGGAGGTCGACGGCATACCGGCGGTGTGGGAGGGGGCCTCGCGCTATGTCTCCTTCCTCGCGGACGCCCCCGCCGCTGCAGCGCGCAGGCGGCTGGAGGAGTGGGAGGAGAGCAAGGAGCGCGCGTTCGTCCTGGGGAAGCACGTGCTGCTCGAGATCGGTGGTCCGTTCCACGAGGCGAAGCTCGGGAATGCCCTGCTGGAGAAGATCGCTGGAGTGGACGGAACGGCCCGCAACATGACCGTGGTGCGGGCGATCGCGGAGAAATGGGGTGCCTGATGGCGCAGGAGACGAGTGAGAAGACCGGTGGCACGGGCCTGGGCCACCGCAGCGTGAGCATGGAGCGCGTGTCCAAGGGCGTGTTCGACGTGACCAACGTGCGCGGGGGCACCCTGCGGATCGGCGGTGGCGACTCCGCGGACTTCACGCCCGTAGAGCTGCTCCTGACCGCGATCGCCGGGTGCTCGGCCGTCGACGTCGACTTCATCACGGCCAAGCGCGCCGAGCCGGTCACCTTCACCGTGACGTCCGAGGGCGACAAGATCCGCGACGAGCAGGGGACCAACCGGATGGAGGGACTCACCGTCCGCTTCGCCGTGACGTTCCCCGAGGGGCCGGACGGGGACCGCGCCCGGGAGATGCTGCCCAAGGCGATCCAGATGTCCGAGGAGCGGCTCTGCACGGTCAGCCGCACGGTCGCGCACGGCACGCCGATCGACGCCGGCCTGGCCGACTCCTAGGTGGTCAGCGGTGCCGTCGGTGCGGGCGGTCCGTGGGACGCCGTCAGTGCCGCACCCGGTGGCGGGTGAACACCACGCCGCTGGCGAAGGTGCGCACCTCGGCGAGCTCGAGGTCGAGCCGCTGACCGGCGGGGAGGGCCGCGGTGCCGCCACCCACGCAGACCGGGTGGCGGTACAGCCCCACCTCGTCGACCAGTCCCGCAGCGAACGCGCGGGCCGCGAGGGTCGGTCCGCCCACGCTCACGTCCGAGGCTGACGCGTCCACGAGCCGGCGGGCCGCCCCTGCGTCGAAGGTCGCCTCGACGCGGGTGCGCGGCGCCGTGTCACCGCTGGCGTCGAGGGTCGTGGAGTACACCACCTTGTCTGCGCCCTGCCACAGCCGTCGGTAGTCCCGGGTGACCGGATCGCGGTCGTCCTCGCCCGGGCCGTCCCAGTACCGCAGGACCTCCCACATCCGCCGGCCGAGCAGGTACGTGCCGATGCGGGCCGCCTCGTCGTTGACGTGGGCGTGCACCCCGGCGTCCGGGGCCGCCCAGGTGAAGTCGCCGCCGGAGTCGACGACGTACCCGTCGAGCGAGCAGATGGCGGTGAAGACCAGACGGCCCACGAGCGCCTCGCCTCAGCCCTTGCCGTCGACCTGGTCGCGGGCGGTGGTGAAGGCCTGGACGCAGGTGCGGATGTCGTCCTCGGTGTGGGCGGCGGAGAGCTGGACGCGGATGCGTGCCTTGCCCTGGGGGACGACGGGGTAGGAGAAGGCGATGACGTAGACGCCCTGGGCGAGCATGGCGTCGGCGATCCGGGCGGCGCGGCGGGCGCCGTCCTCGCCGGGGAACATGACCGGGGTGATGGGGTGCTCCCCGGGCAGCAGGTCGAACCCGGCGTCGGTCATGAGCCGTCGGAACAGGGCGGTGTTGTCGCGCAGCCGCGCCCGGGCGTCGCTGGAGGCTGCTGCGAGCTGCAGGGCCTTGAGCGAGCCCGCGGCGATGGAGGGGGCGACGGCGTTGGAGAACAGGTACGGGCGGGAGCGCTGGCGCAGCAGGTCGACGATCTCCTGGTGGGCCGCGACGTACCCGCCCGACGCGCCGCCGAGGGCCTTGCCGAGGGTGCCGGTGAGGATGTCGACCCGGTCCATGACCCCGAACCGTTCGGGGGTGCCGCGGCCGCCGTCGCCGATGAACCCCACGGCGTGGGAGTCGTCGACCAGGACCATGGCACCGAACTCCTCGGCGAGGTCGCAGATCTGGTCCAGCGGGGCGAGGTAGCCGTCCATCGAGAACACCCCGTCGGTGACCACGACGGTGCGCCGGGCGCCGGCGTCGCGGGCGGCCTGCAGCTGGGTGCGCAGGTCGGCCATGTCGGCGTTGCGGTACCGGTACCGCTGCGCCTTGGACAGGCGGATGCCGTCGATGATCGAGGCGTGGTTGAGCTCGTCGGACACGATCGCGTCCTGCGGGCCGAACAGCACCTCGAACACGCCACCGTTGGCGTCGAAGCAGGAGGAGTACAGGATCGTGTCGTCGGTGCCGAGGAAGTCCGACAGCGCCGCCTCGAGCTGCTTGTGCAGGACCTGGGTGCCGCAGATGAACCGGACGCTGGCCATGCCGAAGCCCCACTCGCGCAGGGCCGCGGCGGCGGCGTCCTCGACGTCGGGGTTGTCGGCCAGGCCGAGGTAGTTGTTCGCGCAGAAGTTCAGCGCCTGCGCCTGCGCCCCCCCACCCTCGCCGGTCCCGCCGGTGGTGCCGGTGGTCTGGGTGCGGATGTGGGCGGACTGCGGCGAGGCCAGCTGCCGCTCGTGCTTGTACAGGCCGGCCTGCTCGATCTCGGCCAGGGTCGCGGCCAGCTGTTCCTTGACGGTGCCGTACACGGTGGTTCCTTTCAGCTCCAGTCCAGAATGACCTTGCCGCAGTGCCCGGACCGGGCTGCGGCGAACGCGTCCTGCCACTGCTCGGCGCCGAAGCGGTGGGTGATCACCGACGCGACCCGCGCCCGCAGCACCTCGCTGCTGCCCAGCATCGAGCTCATCGCGTACCAGGTGTCGTACATCTCCCGGCCGTAGATGCCCTTGATCGTGATCATGTGCGTGATCACCCGGCCCCAGTCGATCGCGAACGGGTCCTTGGGCAGCCCCAGCATCGCCACCCGGCCGCCGTGGTTCATGTTCGCCAGCATGTCCTCCACCGCGGAGGGCACCCCCGACATCTCCAGGCCCACGTCGAAGCCCTCCCGCATGCCGAGCTCACCCATCGCCTCGCGCAGGTTGCTCGTAGCCGCGTTGACGACCAGGTCCGCGCCGGCGTCCTTGGCCAGCCCCAGCCGGTAGTCGCTGACGTCGGTCACGACCACGTGCCGGGCACCCACGTGCCGGGCCAGCGCCGCGGCCATCACCCCGATCGGCCCCGCCCCGGTGATCACCACGTCCTCACCGGCCATCGGGAACTGCAGCGCCGTGTGCACCGCGTTGCCGAACGGGTCGAACACCGCCCCCAGGTCCGGGTCCAGGTCGTCCGGCTGCACCCACACGTTCGAGGCCGGGATCACCACGAAGTCCGCGAACGCCCCGTCCCGGTTCACCCCCACGCCCTGCGTGTGGATGCACATGTGCCGCCGCCCGGCCCGGCAGTTGCGGCACGTGCCGCACACGATGTGCCCCTCACCGGAGGCGCGCTGCCCCACCCGCACCGACGTGACGTCCTCACCGACCTCCACGACCTCGCCGTAGAACTCGTGCCCGATCGTCATCGGCGCCTTCACCGTCGAGGCCGCCCAGTCGTCCCACTGCTCCAGGTGCAGGTCGGTCCCGCACAACCCCGCCCGCAACACCCGGATCTTCACGTCCATCGCCCCCACCACCGGCTCGGGGACGTCCAACAGCTCGAGTCCGGGGCCGGCGTGGGTCTTCACGAGTGCGCGCACGGGCCCACCATAGTGACCCCCGCAGGAGCTCCTGTATGCCGCGGTGCCCGGCACCGCGGGGGTGAGTTGAGGGCATGGCGCGCGACCTCGGCGTGCACCCCCTCGTCCCCCCCCCCCGGGCCCTCGGGCCGGCGGTGGCCCGGATGCGC